>JAOUDB010000144.1 GCA_029859485.1 Desulfuromonadales bacterium
CTGGCAATCCGGTCCTGATTGACCTTCAACAACTGGTTGACAGCGGAGAGCTTGAGTGCTCACACCTTGACCAGGCTATCAAAGAAAGCATGGTATTGGACTTTGGTCAGGTACATGAGGTCAAAAACGACCTGCTTCTGGAGGCCGGCAGGAATTTTTTCAAGGCTTGCGAAGGCTCCCGAAGAGACGCTTTCGAGACTTTCTGTATAGAGCAATCAGACTGGCTCAATGACTTCAGCCTCTTTATGGCCTTACGGGAGAAATTCTCCGGACAGGCATGGTTTGAATGGCCAGAGGACCTGCGCACCCGGCAACGGCAGACCTTGGAGGCATATCGGACAGAGCTTTCCCAGAGGTGCCTGTTACACAAGTATCAGCAATTCGTTTTTGCCGAGCAATGGACAGCGTTGAAAGATTATGCCAACGGCAAAGGCATTAAGATTTTTGGTGATATTCCTATCTTTGTAGCTTACGACTCAGTCGATGTCTGGGCCAATCAGCACCTGTTCCAGTTGGACGACAAAGGTCGGGCGCTGGCGGTGGCTGGCGTTCCACCGGACTATTTCAGTAAAACCGGGCAACGCTGGGGCAACCCTCTTTACCGTTGGGACCGTCTTGCTGATGACGAGTTTCACTGGTGGCAAAGACGCTTCGAGCACCAACTGAAGTGTAGTGACCTAGTCAGAGTCGATCACTTTCGTGGTTTCCAGGCGTGCTGGTCGATCCCTGCAATTGAGACAACCGCCGTCAACGGCCACTGGGAGGAAGTCCCGGGACGTGAACTCTTTACAAAACTCTTCTCGCCCGGTCATGATTTGCCGATCATTGCCGAGGACCTTGGCATCATAACCCCGGAGGTAGAAAAACTCCGTGATGACTTCGGCTTGCCCGGCATGAAAATCCTGCAGTTTGCGTTTGATTCCGGACCGGACAATCCCTACCTGCCAGAAAACCATGTCGCCAACAGCGTGGTCTACACAGGAACCCATGACAACAACACCACCCTGGGTTGGTGGCGAGGGCTCTCAAAAGAGCAAAAAGACCAGGTACGAGAATACCTCCAATTAAACAGGCCGAAAATGCCACAAGAGTTGATTCGTCTGGCCATGTCCAGCGTTGCCAAGCTCTGCATCATTCCCTGCCAGGATATTCTTGGTCTCGACAGCGGATCACGCTTCAACACCCCTGGTTGTGCAACCGGAAACTGGGAGTGGCAGATGAAGCCTGAAGCACTGACCGAGGAACTCGCTGAAAAGCTTTTTTGCCTTACACAAAAATATCATCGCTCAACCGTTCGGTAGGGCTTGCTGAGTTCTTGCATGGTGTGATATAGATGTAAATTGTGTTCGAACCATTTAACCCGTAGGCATATCGCCTGGACAACACCTTTTTAACTATCGGAGGACCTTACTCGTGAAACAAATGATGACTCTGTTCTGCATCGCAGCATTCTCACTCACCCTTCTCGCCGGTTGCAGTGAAGACACTCCTGCTCCTACAAAAGAAGCAGCGAAACCTTCTGCACAAACAGCTCCTGCGGCAGCACCTGAAGCCGCTCCGGGTAAAACTGGCAAGGTCACTGAAACCATGGACGCCGCTGGGTATACCTACGTTCAGGTTGACACCGGCGCAGAGCAGTTCTGGGCTGCAGCACCTCAATTTGCTGTCCAGGTTGGCGATGATGTTGTGGTTCCTGAAGGCATGCCGATGCCTGACTACCACAGCAAGACCCTCGAGCGCACCTTTGACATGGTCTACTTCGTCCCATCCGTTATGGTTGGCGGCGCGCAAGCCATGAGCGGCGATATGCCCTCTGATCATCCTTCGATGGATGGTGGCAAAACTGTTGTTGAAGAAACAACTGTTGACCTCTCTGGTATTACTGTTGCAGAAGGTGGCGTCACTATCGAAGACATGTTCACCAAGAAGGCTGAGCTTGCGGGCAAGTCGGTCTCTGTACGCGGCAAAGTTGTCAAGTTTACTCCCGAGATCATGGGCAAGAACTGGATTCATCTTCAGGATGGCACAGGCGCAGAGGGTACCAGCGATCTGACCGTCACCACTAGCGCGTCAGCCAAGATGGGTGACACCGTGACCGTAAGCGGCGTTGTCGTCATCGACAAGGATTTTGGCTACGGCTACGCATACGATGTCATCATCGAAGATGCTGAAGTTACCGTCGAATAAGCAAAAGCGACTAGACGTATCTAAGGCCTCTGGGTTCTCCCAGGGGCCTTTTTTATTACCTTTTTTCTGTAATAACGAATCCACTGCCCGTTCGCTTCGCTCTCTCAAGACACAAAGAGAATCAACAACTCTATTTTTTCTCTGTGTCCTCTGTGTCTCTGTGGTGAAAGCATTTTTGCTAACTCGCCCTTATAGCGAGCAATGAGGCCTTGTATTTTCAGCACAGCCTGTTCGGCAACATGGTTAGTCTAAGATGGCGTTCAACTTGCCAAAAGCTTACCAATATTGTAAGAATTATATTTAAAGGCATTTCAACCACTCAAGCTCCTGGAGGTTTCCTGATCATGTTCACCTTAAAACGGATTATTCTTATTACTCTATTGTTAGCCATCCCCCACTTATCATTCGCCGAGAACTGGAAAATTGACCCGGCTCACACATCGGTAGAATTCAAAATCAAGCACCTGATGATCTCCTGGGTGAAGGGAGTGTTTACCGACGTGCAGGGTACGGCAGTCTTCGACGAAGCGGAGCCTGGCAAATCAAGCGTCAATGTTCAGATTGCCACGGCATCTGTCGACACCAGCAACAAGAAACGTGACGACCATCTGCGCAGTCCTGATTTCTTCGACGTCGCCACCTACCCGGTGATGTCTTTCGTATCCAAAGACATTGTCGTTGCGAACGGGTTACCGACCCAGATCAACGGAGAACTGACTCTGCATGGAGAAACCCGTGATGTCATCCTTGATGTTGAGGATTTCAGCCAGACTATCACTGACCCATGGGGCAATACACGACGCGGCGCATCAGCCACGACAACAATCAACCGAAAAGACTTCGGCCTCACCTGGAACAAAGCCCTCGAAGCCGGTGGCGTGGTCGTTGGTGAAGAGGTTCGGATCAGTCTCGAAGTGGAATTAATCAAAGAATAAAAAAAACAGGGGCGACAGATACAAACCTGTCGCCCCTGCCCCTTATCATCACCTTACCCCAATCCCCGCGACAATTTAAAAACGACCTTCCTCCACCCCGTGGCAGGCAATCTGCCGACCATCTTCAAGGCTTAAAAGCTGCGGATTTTCTGCTGTACAACGTGCGTTGGCATGGGGGCAGCGTCCATGAAAAACACAACCACTAGGCAAGTTGATTGGAGTCGGAACCTCTCCCTTGAGACGAATATGTTCACTCGGCCCGCCTTCCAATTTAGGAATCGCACTCATCAGTGCCTGGGTGTAAGGATGCCGTGGATTCTCGAAAAGGATACTGGTTTCAGAGAGTTCACACATACTGCCCAGGTACATAACTCCAACCCGGTCACTGAGATGTTCAACGACCGATAAATCATGCGCAACAAACAGGTAGGCAAGATTGCGCTGCTGCTGCAAATCCATCATCAGGTTGAGGATCTGTGCCTGAATCGAAACATCGAGGGCAGAGATCGGCTCATCGGCAACAATAAAATCCGGGTCGACGACCAGGGCGCGGGCAATGGAAATCCGCTGTCGTTGACCGCCGGAAAACTCATGCGGCATACGGCTGATCCACTGGGGATCGCTACCGACCTGAATCATCACTTCGTCAATCCGGTCCTTGACTTCAGAGTTATTTAAACTCGGATAATGATAACGTAACGGAGCTTCCAAGGCCTGACGAATAGTTTTGCGTGGATTCAATGAAGCGTAGGGATCCTGAAACACCATTTGCATTTTTTTGCGGTACGGCAACAGCCTCTTGTGATCGAGATTGTCGATACGAGTGCCTGAATAATGGATCTCACCGGCGTTCGGAGGGTAAAGACCCATAATCGTGCGCCCCAAAGTCGACTTGCCGCACCCGGATTCACCAACCACACTGAAGGTTTCCCCGACTTGCAGGTCGAAGCTGATATTATTGACCGCTTTGACAAGGGTCCGTTGTCTATGCAACCTGCCGGCGCTAAAGCTGATCTGGTCAAGCAAGCCGCCGGAGATATCAAAGTGCTTATAAAGATTTTTAACTGAAAGCAGGGCATCAGTCATGGTGTTACGACTCCGTTAAACAAATGTTCATACGCTTATGCAAACTTCAAAAAACTCAGAAAAACTACCACTCAAGAGTTACACCGCAGAAGGGTTGACTAACTCCGCTGGATACAGATGACAGGCCGCCAGGTTGCCATTTTTGCCAGGCCTTAATCCCGGGTTCTGTCGCCTGCACACGTCCATCACATGCGGACAGCGCGGGTTAAAAGAGCAACCGGGAGGGATGTTCTTAAGCGTCGGCATCATGCCGGGAATCTGGTTGAGGCGTTCGCCGTGACCACTGCTCTGCGGCAGAGCGGCAATCAAGCCTTGTGTGTAGGGATGCTGTGGATCAGCGACAACTTGTGCCGTTGGGCCTTTCTCGACCACGCTCCCGGCGTACATCACGGCAATATTCTGAGTCACCTGAGCAACCACCGCCAGGTCATGGGTTATAAGGATCAAGCCCATATCGTCTGTTTCACAGAGCTCCATGAGCAAATCCATGATTTCTGCCTGAATCGTCACGTCGAGAGCGGTCGTCGGTTCATCGGCAATAATCAGTTCAGGATCGGTCAGCAGGGCGATGGCAATGATGATCCGCTGCCGCATACCACCGGAAAACTCATGCGGGTATTGGTCAAGTCGCTTTTCCGGTGAGGGGATATGAACCTTACGCAATTTGTTGAGGGCTATGTTACGTGCTTCCTCTTTACTCATCTTTGGGTTGTGCTGGTGTAAGGTCTCAGTCATCTGGGTACCGATCGTCAGCACCGGGTTGAGGGTCATCATCGGATCCTGAAAGATCATGCTGATCCGGTTGCCGCGGATACTGCGTATCCGCTCATCACTGACCCTGGCAAGATTCTCACCAAGAAAATTAACCTCACCGGAAGCGATGTAGCCCGGTTTGCTAATCAGGTTGATGATCGAGAAACCGGTCACCGATTTGCCGGCCCCCGACTCGCCAACCAACCCAAGCCGCTCGCCCTTTTCCAGGGTGAAACTGACGCCATTGGTGGCTGTCACTTCACCGCTACGCAGGGCAAACTTAATAACCAGGTCTTTGACTTCCAACAAACTCGTCATACTGTTAACCCTTATATAGCTTCGGATTGAAGACATCGCGCAGGAAGTCTCCGAGCATATTGATCGATAGCACCAGAATCACCAGCAACAAGCCAGGCAGAGCAGTAATCCACCAGGCACCGCTGAAGATGAGTTCAAATCCAGAGTTAATCAAAGAACCGAGGGAAGGCCGATCGATCGGCATCCCGAGACCCAAAAAGGATAGAGCCGCTTCGCTCATGACTGCGTTTGCAACCTGGATCGTGGAAAGCACCAGGATCGGCGACAGTGTGTTGGGGAAAATCTGGTCGAGGATAATCCGCGACGAGGTAAACCCGGCCACCCTGGCTGCTTCCACGTACTCCTTTTTTCTCTCAGCCAGAACCGAGGCCCGAACTGTTCGAGCATATTGCGGCCATTGCGAAAGTCCGATCACCAGGACCAGGAAAGGAATAGCGATCTCGCCAAACTTTGCGACCCCGACCACGGCCTGGAGGATTGCACTCATGAAGATAGCAACCATCAGGTAAGAGAAGGAGAGCTGGACATCTGCGGCACGCATGAAGAAAGCATCCAGTCGGCCACCATGGTACCCGGCAAAGAGCCCTATCAGAACCCCCAGGATGGCCTGAAGAGCGACAGCGCCAAGGCCGATGATGATAGAAATGCGCATTCCGTAAATCATGGTCGAAAGCATATCGCGACCCTGGGAATCGGTCCCGAGCAGGAACTCTGCAACCCCTTCTTCCTCCCAGGCCGGCGGAATTTCGGAATTCATGATATCGATCATTTCTGGATCGTAGGGATTGTAAGGTGCAATCAACGGGGCGAAGATTGCAGCCAGAAACAGGACCATCAACACTATGAGACTGGCGATCGCAACCTTATCGCGCTTGAAGCTGTACCAGAGGAAGCTTTCTCGAAACTTGTCGAGGCGATTCATCTATTTCACCCCCGCAATGCGGATGGTTGGATTGACCAACCCATAGATCAAATCAACAATAGTGTTGACCCCGACCATGACGATGCCGACAAACATCAGATAAGCGACCAGCAAGGGCGCATCGGAGCGCTCAACCGCCTCCATGAACATGAAGCCGAGCCCCTGCCATTGAAAAACCGTTTCGGTCAGAATAGTGAAGGCGATAGTGACACCAAGCTGCACTCCACCAACGGTAATCACCGGCAGAAGAGTGTTTTTGAAGGCATGGACGAACCAGACCCGCCGGTGAGACAACCCCTTGGCCCACGCGTACTTGATGTACTCTGACTCAAGAACCTCCATCATCTCCGATCGAATCAGACGAATAAAGAGCGGCAGCATAATCGAGCTTAGAGCGATGCTCGGCATCAGGATATGCAGCCAGCCATCCACAGTCAGCAAACCGGTCCCCCAACCCCCAAGCATAACCAATTCTCCGCGTCCGTATGATGGGAGCCAACCGAGCTTGATGGAGAACAAATAGACCATCATGATCGCGGTCAGAAAGACCGGAATCGAAACCCCGACAATGCTGCTTCCCATCAGGGCACGCGAGAACAGGCTGTCCGGCTTGATCGCCGAGAACACCCCCAGCGGAACGGAAAAAAACAAGATAATCA
>JAOUDB010000629.1 GCA_029859485.1 Desulfuromonadales bacterium
TGCTCTGGCCGAGCTACCTGAAGACGTTGCCGCCGATTTCTCTGTGCTCAGCGGCATCGTGGTCATGCCGATCAACGACGAGTACATCGTTGATCTCGATGATCGCAACAACCTGAATATTGGCGATATCCTGACGGTTGTTGCTCCTGGTAAAAAAATCATTCACCCTGAAACGGGCAAGGTCATCGGTTCCATTGACAATGCCCTCGGCTTCCTCCAGGTCACCCGGATTTATTCCGGCTATTCTTACGCCAAGGTTCTCAGTGAAAACCTGGCACCGGAAAATGGTGCGCCGATCAAGCGTTTCGAGCAGGTGCCTGCGCTCTTTGTTGACAGCACGGAAGAAGCCAAGGCTTTGGCCCGCCAGGTCAAGGCAGATTTGCCGCAATTCGATTGGGTGGATTCAGCTGAGTCAGACCGTGCTCTTTTGACCTTCTCTCTCGAGGAGAAGAGTCTCGCTATCCGTAACCAGCAGGGTGACCAGTTACATAAGTACATGGTGACCGATGACGCGCAACTTGTCAGTACCGGCGGCAGCTCGACCGGTCGAGCTGCCGCCGGCCACGTGAAACCTAAGCCGAAGCTGCTTCAACAACTTGCCAACAATGTCATGGGAACTTTCGGTTCGACTAAAGAGAGCCGCTTCGCTGAAATGGATGAAGCCATTCTCCGTCAGAAGCAGATGGATCGTGAGGGCATCTGGATGGGCCCCAGCCTCATTGGCCGTTTGAGAGCACTTACTGTCGCTGATCTTGACGGCGACGGACAGCAGGAAACGGCTGTCGTTCTTGATAATAAACTCATGGTTACGCGCATCTCAGACGACGAATTAACCGCTTTGGCTGAGGTTGATCTTCCAATTCGACTGCAAATCTTGACTCTTGATGCCGTTGATCTTGATGGCAATGGTCGTGCAGAACTCTACCTGTCTGCGCTGAACGGATACGATGCAAAGTCACTCGTTGTAGAATTTACCGGTGAAAGCTACGAAATTGTCAGTAGGGATATCCCCTGGCTGTTGCGTGCGATTGACTTTCCCGATCAGCCAGGTGTTGCCCTGTACGGGCAGAGAATATTTGAACATGTTGACTCCTTTTATGGCAAGATCTTCCATGTCAAGCGCGAGGGTGACCGCTTGCTAAAAGGAGATGAGGTCACTCTTCCAGGCAAATTGAATCTATTCAATTTCTTGCCCTTTGCGGATGAAAAGCAACAGCTCAACTATGCTTACCTGAGCCAGGGGGATTATCTCAAGGTGACTTCAGCTGAAGGTGGTACCCTTTGGGACTCTGCCGATTACTTTGGCGGCTCGGATACCTGCTACATGCCTCGCAAAGAGTTCAAGGATGAAATGCTGCCGCCTAACTGCGTCCCACAGCGGATGACCCTGATGCCTGGTGGTGAAATCCTGGTTGCCCAAAATGATGGTCAGCGTGTCGTGAAAAAGTTGAGCCAGTTCAAGAGGAGTCGCCTCGTTGCTTTGAGCTGGGATGGATATTCTCTGCTGGAAAGTTGGCGGACTGCCAGTCAGTCAGGCTATCTGGCAGATTTCGTGGTCGCGGATGCCGATAATGATGGCAGCCCGGAACTGGTCCAGGCGATCCGCTTCCGGACTAAGAACGTGCTTGAGGATGCCAGGTCATCTATAGTGACCTATGAACTTGAATAAGATTACAACAGCAGATTTTTACGAGAGGGCCGGAGATTTCCGGCCCTTTTTTTTAACGCAAAGACGCTAAGAAAAACAAAGAAGACGCAAAGTTGAGAATCTTATTTTTTAGAGTTGCCGTTCTCTGCGCCTTTCTTCACTCCTTTGCGCCTTTGCGTTAAGCTTTTACAGCTTTTAGAAGAAGGGGACACGATGCTTTCATCGTGTCCCCTTACTTTTAGCTTTATTGCTGCGCTTCAGGAAAGTATTGCTGGTATAGCTCTTTGCGCTGCTGCTCCCGTTCGCCGGGTGGTAGGTCGCGCAGTTGGTGAAGTTCTTCTCGTAATTGCTGCCGTTCTTGATCGGGCAAATCTTTGAGCTTACGGTAGGTCC
>JAOUDB010000628.1 GCA_029859485.1 Desulfuromonadales bacterium
GATACTGTTGCATCATCGGTGTTTTTTTTGCCATTGTTGCGATAATCCAAAAAAAACAACCCCTTACAGGGTCGCACAAAGATTTTATGTCAAAACATTCCCTGGTTATTATGTTAACAAATCACTCTGTTGACTGTAAACAGCAAAGAGGGTTTAAAAGTAATTCCTATGGTTGCCAAAAGAGCACAAAGTACATTATGGTTATAAGCCATTCATTTTGAGGAGTGCAACAACGTCAATGACCCCCACAGCCGAGATCCGCCCCCTGCTTCAGGGCTTAAAAAAAAGCGATTACAACGTAGAGACCCTTGACGATGAAATTCGCGTCGACAGCCTGTGTGTTGATCTGTTGCGACACCTTTACCAGGAGCTTGTACAAAAGAAAGAGATGCAACCGGAACAAGCTGGCGCGTGTTGTCATGGCGCCGACTACTTTCTGCGCGAGTTCGTCATTCCCGAGCGGCACAAGAATCTCTTCGACGTAGAAGCAAAAGACCTGCTCCAGTTTGCCGGCCACTGGTACATCATTCGCACACCGGAGCCAAACCTGACCGAATTAAAAAAGATCCTTGCGGGAACAGCAGAACTTTATAATTACCTGGCGTCCCAAAAGATGGTAAGCCAGGAAACAGCTGATGCGGTGACCACCCAAAGTGAGGCGCTCGACTACTTCCAGAAAAGGATTGATGACTTCTGGGCGATTGAAGGCGAGGGTTACGACAGCTGGAGAGACGCCTGCCCGCTATAGACAGCATCAGGTCTCATTACTGAGCAACAAGCCGACAACAATATGACGCCAACAACAAAATCACCCAAAATGGCAGCAGCCAGGCTCTCTGTTTTAACAGCACTGGGGCTGGCCATACTCAAGCTTATCACCGGTATCCTCACCGGCAGCCTGGCGGTATTGACCTCGGCGATCGACTCTTTGCTCGACATCCTGATGTCAGGCATCAACCTGATGGCGATCCATCACGCTGAGCAACCGGCCGACGAACGACATCCCTACGGTCACGGTAAATTCGAATCACTGGCGACAATCTTTCAGGCTCTGGTTATTGCAGTCTCTGGCTGCTGGATTATTTACGAAGCCGTTCAGCGCATGATCGAAGCAAGTCCGATCAAGCAGACCGGTATCGGCATTATCGTCATGTCAATCAGCACGGTCGCGTCGTTCATGATCAGCCGCCACCTGCGTCGGGTCGCCAAAGAGACAGACTCTTCAGCGCTCAAAGCAGACTCCCTCCATTTTTCGATGGATGTCTACACCAACCTGGCCTTGCTTATTGGACTGATCCTGATCAGCCGTTTCAACCTGCCCTGGCTGGATCCGGTCATGTCACTCATGGTCGCCATCTATATTCTCATCGAATCGCTCCGCTTGCTGCGACAGGCCATGCGCGACATCCTCGACGAACAATTACCGGAGGTCGTTCGGCATGAAATCGAAAGCCTGATCAACGATCACAAACACGAACTCTTCGGTTACCACAACTTGCGCACCCGTCGTGCCGGATCGCAGAAGCTGATCGATTTTCACTTAACCGTTTGTAAACACCTGTCAGTCGAAGAGGCGCACGACATTACCGATTACATCGAAAAGAAGATCGGGGATGAGATCATAGGTACGGACGTCACCATCCATGTCGAGCCCTGCCGCAGGCATGGCTGCCCGGGTCGTGAAGCATGTCCGACCCAGAGTATTCGTCGCGCAGAGGATGACAAGGAATGGTGGAAAGAAAGTGAGGATGATAATGACATGCCTTCAGATGACATCCAAAGAGCAACAGATTAACGATCTTTTGCTTTCATGCTGCAAAAACAGTACAAAGCGACTCAATTTGTTCACATATAATGAGACAAATTAACATGACATAAAATAGGGTTTGTCAGCCATCTGAGGAACAACCCAAACTATCACCCTACCCCAACAAGACCTTCCCACCCAGGACAACCAGCAAAACACCCAGCGTGCCCTGAATCAAGGGCTGCAATCCAAGAAAAACCGGCTGAAACCTGCGACTGGAAATTAATAAGGCCA
>JAOUDB010000627.1 GCA_029859485.1 Desulfuromonadales bacterium
GAGAGCCCAGGGATGTTTCTCGTAAACATTCCTATGTGTCAGGCTTGGGAGAAAATAGCCTCTCTTCCAAAGTGTTCCCCCAGTTACGATGCAAGAAATTTATCTGAGCCTCTGACTGTAACCATGGCCACAGTTGGCATCCTCAATGCATTAATTTGTTGTTCTTAGGGAAACCCGACACAATGATAGTTACATTCTCTTCCGCAACGCCGCGGAATATCTCCATATTTTAAACTCAAAGTCGAGTCGCTCATTCGTATGTCGAGCTACGTTTGGGATCTACTAAGCAAAAAAATTAGGCACCTGCTTCTGATAATTAAGCGCGGACTTGTCGAATTATAGTGGTTTTTGAGGGTTGTTATGGTCTATCCGACATCAATGAATAGGTGCAATTTGCCACCGTGGGCGATTGCCTCGAAACATTACAACAGCCATCCTCAGGCCATCGAAATCCAGGGTGTTAGTCATAATGGGCGACCGCTTTTTGAAAAGCTTGAGACAGAAGAAGACCCCGAAATACGTGGATTGATATTCCATGACTTCATGGATGTTCGTTACCAGTTGCATCAGTGGCAGCGCGAGGAGACGAAGAACAGCCGAAAAAGTCTAAAAAACAGTTACCTGCGTTTTTTGCGCGGCTGGTTATTTGACAGCAACTCGGTCGAGGGCGCGGTCCTCAAGGGGTGGGTGGAATCCCGGCTTGGCCTGCCCCCTACTTTTCATTACAAGGCAATCAACGACATTCACTCGGAAGCCTATTTCCGTTATACGGTTGACAGGATGAAGGGTTCTGAGCGAACCAGCGCAATTATGTCGCAGTTCGACCTGCTATATGAGTTTGTTCAGTACGAGCTTTTGCGACAGTTTTCCACCCGGACGCACCTGAAACTCTATCGGGGTATTTATGATTTTGATGAACATCAGGTAATCGAAGAGTATGGCAAAAGTCGTTACCTTTTGCGCCTTAACAACCTGAATTCCTTTACTGATGACTTTGAGAGGGCCTGGGAGTTTGGTAGTCGGGTTCTTGAAGTGGACGTGCCGACAACAAAGATCTTTTTCATGGGAGGCCTGCTACCGAAATCGCTCTTTAAAGGTGAGGGCGAGGTTCTGGTGATAGGTGGTGAATTTGAAGTCAAGGTTCTTATCGGGGGGTAAAGCGACGCCGGGATGAGGGACACGAAAGTCAAAAGCTAAACGGCAAGGATGGCAAGTTGAAGGATACTCTCAGAGATAGTGATGAATGCGCCATTTGGACAGGTTTAAAGATTTCCCCGTCCCGCGCCCCGTGTTCCACATCCCTTGAGCTCGTTTTCGAAAGAGCTCGTGCTGCTTATCTGGGTCTTGCTATCGGCGATGCATTGGGAGCAACCACCGAATTCATGATGCCTAGTGAGATCAAAGCCACTTACAAGGTACATCGCAAGATCATCGGAGGTGGTTGGCTTTATCTCAAGCCTGGGCATGTTACAGATGACACCGAAATGTCGCTGGCACTTGGGCGAGCACTACTAACAACCGGCACATGGGAATTGTCCCGGATTGCGGACAATTTCCTGGCCTGGATGAAGAGTAAACCTGTTGATATAGGTTCAACCTGTCGTCGCGGGATTCGTGATTACATGCTTAAAGGTCAGTTGGAGACACCATACAACGAGTGGGATGCCGGTAATGGCGCCGCCATGCGCATGGCCCCGGTCGCTCTCTTCACCTTGGGAGATGACTCTTTAATGGCACGTTGCGCCATAGCACAGGCTCACCTGACCCATAACCATGCTTTGTCCGATGCTGCCTGCATTGCTATCGGCACTATGGTGCAGAAGGCGATCTTCGGTTGCAACCGGTTTGAGCTACACGAGATAACTCGTGACCTGGTTGCAGAATATGGTAGCTTTCGATTTAACAACTATCGCGGTAACGCCAGCTCTTATGTGGTTGATACTTTGCAGACTGTCTTTCACTACCTGTTTACAACCGGCAGCTTTGAAGAGTGTCTGATCGGTGTTGTCAATCAGGGAGGGGATGCCGACACCACGGGTGC
>JAOUDB010000630.1 GCA_029859485.1 Desulfuromonadales bacterium
CGTAGAGGCCGGCCAGACTGTCTGTCTTGTGGAAGCCATGAAGCTTTTTAACGAGATCGAAGCGGAATTCAAGTGCAAGATCATTGAGATCCTCAAGGATGATGCTGCTCCGGTTGAATTCGGTGAGCCGCTCTTCAAGGTAGAACGCTGCTAGGTAAAAGGGAGACACCATGTTTCGCAAAATCCTGATCGCCAATCGTGGCGAAATTGCTCTGCGCATTATCCGCGCTTGTAAGGAACTCGGCATCCTGACCGTTGCTGTACATTCCGATGCGGATGCCGATGCTTTACACACCAAGATTGCAGATGAGAGTATCTGTATCGGCAGGGCACCGAGTAGCGAAAGCTATCTCAATATGAAGGCTATTATCAGCGCTGCAGAAGTCACGGATGCCGAGGCGATTCATCCCGGTTACGGTTTTCTGGCCGAGAATGCGGAATTCGCTGAAATCTGTCAGAACTGTGGCATTACTTTTATCGGCCCGACTCCTGATAATATCCGTGTGATGGGGGACAAAATAGCCGGCCGGCAGTCCGTCATCAAGGCCGGTGTACCGATCCTGCCAGGCACCAAGGATAATGTGGAGACGGCAGAAGAAGCCCAACGCATCGCCGCAGATATCGGTTTTCCGGTGATCATTAAAGCGACAGCGGGTGGCGGCGGCAAAGGTATGAGGGTCGTTCATTCGCCAGCATCCCTGCCGAATCTGTACGCGATGACTCGTGCTGAAGCGCAATCTTCGTTCGGTAACTCCGATGTCTATATCGAGAAATTCTGTGAGAATCCACGTCATGTCGAAGTACAGATCCTGGCGGATAACCACGGTAATGTTATTCACCTCGGGGAGCGCGATTGTTCTATCCAGAGACGTCACCAGAAGTTGATCGAAGAGGCTCCTTGCCCGGTCATTACAGCCGCTCAGCGTAAGGAACTTTGTGAATGTGCAGTTAATGCGGCAAAGTCGATCGGCTATACCAGCGCCGGCACCATGGAGTTTTTGCTCGACAAGCAGGGTAACTTCTATTTCATGGAGATGAACACCCGTGTACAGGTAGAACATCCTGTCACTGAGATGATCACTGGCGTTGATATTATCAAGGAACAGATTCGTGTCGCCTACGGTGAGCCTTTGCGTTATAAGCAAAAGGACATCAAGATCAACGGTCACTCAATCGAGTGCCGCATCAATGCAGAAGACCCTTTCAAATTCACTCCCTGCCCCGGTAAGATTGATGGTTATCATCCTCCCGGAGGTCTGGGTGTGCGCATCGACAGCGCGGTGTACGACCAGTACGTTGTTCTTCCTCATTACGATTCAATGATTGCCAAGTTGATTGTCCATGCCGATACCCGCGAAGAAGCGATTAAGCGCATGGCCAGGTCTCTTGATGAATTCATTATCGGCGGTATCAAGACGACGATTAAATTTCATCAGCGCATCATGAACAACAAGGAGTTTATCGAGGGGGATATCGATACCGGTTTCATTGAACGTTTAAAACTCTAATAGCAAAAAAGGCCGGGTTCTCCTGGCCTTTTTTGTTGGTGGATGATGTTAAACATGCATAAGTGGCGTTTGATAAACTCTGGCGATCAGACCGGGGCCATGAATATGGCTCTGGATGAAGCCTTGTTGAACTCGGTTGCTAATGGCCGTTCCTCGCCGGTGCTACGTTTCTATCGCTGGCACCCTGCTACGGTGACCCTTGGTTATGCCCAGTCGGTTCACACGGATCTGGACCTCGATGTTTGTGCAAGTGCCGGGCTTGACGTTGTGCGCAGGTCAACCGGTGGTCGAGCCGTCCTTCATGACCATGAAGTCACTTATTCCGTGATTGCTCCTCTCAACACTGGCCTGTTTGGTGGTTCTGTACTGGAATGTTATCGCGTTATCGCAGAGGTTCTGCAAAAAACCTTGTTACAGCTGAGCCTCCCTGCTGAATTGGTTCCTGGTAAATCGCGTGGCGGACAGCGGAATGCAATGAAGGCAGTTTGTTTTTCAGCACCATCTCAATATGAGCTGGTGATCGAGGGCCGC
>JAOUDB010000631.1 GCA_029859485.1 Desulfuromonadales bacterium
GAGAGCTTCTCGGGGCAGTGTTTCAAACTCGTCGTTCCAGATCATGGTTCAAGTCCTTATGCTTTTGGAGAAAAGATGCTGTTCAAACTTAATGATTAAAGCGTAACGCAAAGTCGCAAAGCAAAACTAACAAAGGCGCAAAGACAATAAAACCCGAGAGGAAAGCAGGGTCTATAAACACCAGCGTTTCTTCTTTCTTTTAACCTTTACGTCTTTGCGTTAAAAGCTTATCGCCTTTGCTCCCAGAGTAACTAACAAACCTGCCGTCCCAGCTCAAAAGCTTTCAAGTTAACATCGAGGAATCGCTCAGGGACCAAGCTCTTGATCGCCGCTAGCCACTGCTCATGAGTAGGCTCGAGGGTGTTGGAGAGAGCCCCTAACAATACGGTGTTAACCGTTCTCGAATTGCCTGCCTGTTCGGCAAGCTGAAGGCCGTCTACAACATGGACGTTGGCGACCAACTCTTTCAGCTTGGCAGCGACATCTGTCGGGTAATCCCTTTTGCCAAGGGCAACTGACGGCGGCGCTATCTTCAGGTTGTTCACCACAACGGCTCCCGATTCTTTGACCAGCGGGAGATAACGGTAGGTCTCAAGGAGTTCGAAACCAAAGAGGACATCCACCTCTCCTTCCGGGATGATTGACGAATAAACCTTCTTGCCAAAACGAACGTGGGAGACGACACTGCCACCGCGCTGGGCCATACCATGCACTTCGGCCTTTTTAACATCATAGCCAGCCTGCATAAGGACTTCGGAAAGGATTTCACTGGCCAGCAGAGTTCCCTGCCCGCCAACACCGGCCATCAATATATTGGTTACGTTATTGTCAGTCATCGCACACTCCGAAAGCATCGAATTTACATAATTGCATACAAACCTGGCAGCCATTACAGAGTAAACGATCGACCTTGCAGTTCCCCTTTGAGCCGTCTTTACCCGTCTCCCATTCAATCGCCGGACAACCGATCGTCAGGCAGGCCTTGCAGGCAACACATTTATCGGACTTCACATAAAGAGGGGGTAGATCCTCCACAACGTTTTCATGCTTGATCAAAACACAGGGACGACGCGTAATGACGACCGAAACCTCGGGGCGCTCCATGGCTTCTTTGATAACCTTGCGCGTCGTATCCATCTGCGCCGGGTCGACTGTCTCAACATGCTTGACGCCGAGAGCCCGACAGATTGCCTCCAGATCAACCTGACTGGCAAATTCTCCATCCAGAGTGTAGCCGGTTGCCGGGTTGTCCTGACGACCTGTCATGCCAGTAGTACTGTTGTCCAGAATCAATACCGTGGCCGTCGATTTATTGTAAACCATGTCCATCAGGCCGTTGATACCGGTATGCAGGAAAGTGGAGTCACCGATCACAGCGACAACCTTCTTACGGTCCTCCTCGTTCAGGACCTTGCTCAAGCCGGTGGCATTACCAATACTGGCACCCATGCAGATACAGGTATCCATCGCGGAGAGCGGCGGCATAAAGCCGAGGGTGTAGCAGCCTATATCACCAGTCACATAAGCCTTGAGACGGTTTAGTGCGTGAAATACGCCACGATGAGGGCAACCCGGACACATGTTGGGCGGTCTTGGCGGCAAATCTTCTTTAATTGGCGGCAGATTCGGAGGGTTCAGATCAAAAGCCTGGCGTAAACGACCGGGAGACAGTTCGCCGCAGATGGGAACTTTTTCTTTGCCAATGACGTTAATTCCCATGGCCTTGACCTGCTCTTCGATAAAGGGGTCGAGCTCCTCAATCACGTAGAGAGTATCAAAGCGTGCGGCAAAGTCACGGATCATCTGCTTTGGCAGAGGGTAGACCAAACCGAGCTTAAGGATGTCTGCGTCCGGGAAAACTTCGCGGGCGTATTGATACGCGACACCTGAGGTAATGATGCCAAGCTTACCGTCACCGGCCTCAATACGATTAAACCCCTGGGTGCACGCCCATTCGGACATATCCTCGAGGCGTTTTTCGACCAGGGGATGACGAATCCTGGCATTGCCAGGTAACATTACAAACTTGCTGGGGTCG
>JAOUDB010000632.1 GCA_029859485.1 Desulfuromonadales bacterium
GCTCACCGGAAGGTCGAACTACCGAAAACTGCATTTCAACAGATACTTTCTTCCGGCTTCATGCTGATTATGGTTTTAATTGGCTTCATCTACCTGAAGAGCTTCAGTTGATTCTGGGGGATATCGGCGGACAGTTACACGACACTTTGGAGCATCCCAATGCAGCAACGAACTTTGAAAGCACTCCAGAGCAGTTGCTAACAAGAATCCATTGTTTGAGTTTCTAAAGGCCGATTCACTTTCTTTTAAGTCGAGACGTTGGGAAAGGGGCGACTTGAGCGTCTCTCATTGCGGGGTATTTGACACATAAGGATGGGAAAATGACTAAAGCAGACCTTGTAGAAAAAATCTGTCTGATGACCGCATTTACCAAGAAAGAATCATCTGAGATCGTGGAGCGATTATTTGATGTTGTAAAGACAACACTCGAAGCTGGGGAAAACATCAAGATCGCTGGTTTCGGCATTTTTGAGGTTAGAGAAAAGGCGGCCAGGCGTGGGCGCAACCCCCAGACAGGAGAGATCATAGAAATCACTCCGAGAAAAGTCCTAACCTTTAAACCGAGTCAGGTTTTAAAGAAATCAATAAACGAGACGTGAGGGTGAAATTGTCTCGGTCACCAAGGTTCGATCCTTGGTGGCCTTTTCTTAGTGCGCCAGGCATGGCGCGTGGCGCGCAAGCGCCATCTGATCGGCTGTGGTGGCTGATTGGTGACTTGGAGGTGAAAGTCCTCTGCGGACCCTGATGACGGGAACCGCTAGCTGAACGGCAAGGGTGTCCACCGTGAGGTGGAATCTGAAGGAAGCCGCAGGCAAACTTCCGGCCCGACGAACAGAAATCGCATACGAGGCAGTTCCATCCGGGCGAGAAGGCCATTATCTTCAAAGCCCGATAGTCATCCGGGAGGGTGGAGCTGTAGATGCGGCGGGTATATGGAAGGAAGGTCGCGTGAATTACCCTGGGAGATCTGTCGGTCTGCCTTTGTGCTAGGAACGTCGAGAGGTGTTTCGATGGGCCGACAGAAGTCAGCAGACGCCATAGTAGCTGGGCTAACCACCACAGCGAAGGGCTGAACACGAAGCGTTGGACAGGAGCCGAAGTTTCGATGACCTTTGGAGTTGCAGAAGATCGGATTGAGATATCCGGTGCCATGGCAGAGGGTAGCGACCGGAAGTCGCCAGAGTATGCCTGTGGTGTGACAAGGGGCACGGCAACCAAGGAGAACCCCTGCCCGAAAACGCAGCGGCTGCTGGAAGATATCTTCAGCCGTGAGAATATGCAGGCCGCCTATCAGCGGGTCGTGAGCAATAAGGGCGCCGCCGGCATCGATGGGATGACCGTTGGCGAACTTAGCGATCACCTCCGCCACAACTGGCCTTGCATACGAGAACAACTGCTGGCGGGCGAGTATCGGCCCCAAGCGGTGCGCAAAGTTGAGATCCCTAAAACATCAGGGGGAAAGCGCACTCTCGGGATACCTACCGTCCTCGACCGACTTATCCAGCAGGCAATGCATCAACAGTTGATGCCGATCTTCGAACCGTACTTCTCTGAAGCGTCCTACGGGTTTCGCCCCGGACGCAGCGCCCAGCAAGCTGTCCAGATGGCCAAGGTACACGTTGCCGACGGCTATCGCTGGATTGTCGATCTGGATTTGGAGAAGTTCTTTGACCGCGTCAACCACGACATTCTCATGTCCAGGGTTGCCCGCATCGTCAAAGACAAGCAGGTGCTACGACTTATTCGTTGCTATCTGCAGGCGGGTCTGCTCGAAGGTGGGATTGTTTCGATCCGGCAGGAAGGAACCCCGCAAGGCGGGCCACTCTCCCCGTTGCTGTCGAATATCCTGCTCGATGAGTTCGACAAGGAACTGGAGCGCCGCGGACATCGCTTCTGCCGCTATGCCGATGACTGCAATATCTACCTGCAGACGAAGAGCAGCGCAGAGCGGGTCATGGCCTCGGTCACCCAGTACCTCGAAGAACAGCTAAAGCTCAAGGTCAATCGGAGTAAAAGTGCCGTTGACCGCCCGTGGAA
>JAOUDB010000145.1 GCA_029859485.1 Desulfuromonadales bacterium
CCAGCTCAACCATGAGAATTACCCCGTGGGTACGACCTGCCTTTTGCGCTTCCTGCGAGAGCTTTTTGATGACCTCGATCTCAGTGTTGCAACTGACATCGGCAGACATGACGACCCGTTTCGCCTGACTCAGCATTGGTGAGCGTATCAGGGTCATCTCTGCCGCACTCAGTGCAGACCGCATCGCTTCAATGTTTTCGATGCGCGAGTCGCCCAGCCTTTTAACCCCGGCCTCAAGCAAGGTCGCGGCAATCTCAGCAGAGCCGAGGGTTGCCTTGGTTATGCCGGTGACCGAGATGCTACGCTTGCCCAGGCGTTCAACCAGGGTGCGGGCGTTATGGTGGATTTTGCGGAGGTCTATTTCCAGCCGCGGTGCGGACATCATGCGCTGACAGCCGGCGTTTCCTTAAGCTCCGGGAAGGCCGCCAGCACCATCTCCAACAGCCGTTTAGGAGACCTGGTCAGTGCATCTGTGACCGGGATTCCGAGCTCTTGTTCATATTTGCTAATGGCCGCACCCACCTCTATATCGTTCATCTTTTCATGATTGATGGTCAGACCGATGATTTTGGTGTCTGCGAAGGTTTCGATCAGATTGATTTCACTCGCCGGTGTTGGCATCGCCATGTTTTCAAAGTCGCAGCGCATAGTGCGCCCTGGCGCATGCTGTAACACGACGCCGTTGGGGCAGCTGCCGCGCAGGATAAATGATGTGGAGGAGAAAGCGGGATGGCTCAGCGCGCCTTGGCCTTCGACAACGATGACATCGGGACTCTCATTCTCGAAGGCTTCAACGACGGTCGCTTCCAGCTCGCCAGCGCAGAATTGCGAGGGTACGGCGTCGAGCGCGACACCGTAGCGTGCTCCCTGGATTAAGCCGGTCTGGCCGGTCCCGATCATCACTGCTTTGATACCCGCCTCATTGAGGGTACTGGTTATGATGTTGGCGGTGGTGCGTTTGCCAATGGCGCAGTCGGTTCCAAGCACGGCGATAACCGGACAGGTGACTTCGGCGATCCGACCGCTGAACAGATGTAAATCTTTTTTGTCGCGGGGTTTGCGAACGTCCAGGATCCTGACTTTGCTTGCAATGCATGCTGCGGCAAACACCGGGTCATCGTTCAAGAATTCATGTAGGCCGTTGACGATATTCATCCCATGGCTCATCGCCTCAAGCACCAGGCCGCGTTCGTGCTTTGACAGCATGCCGCTCGATGGTGCCATACCGAAGATGAAGAAATCAGGGACTGAACCCGCCTGTGACAAAGCGTCAGCGAGATCGCGACAGATGGGAATTGCGTTCGGCTTGTTATCGAGAATCATACCGGTATCAAGGCCAGCTTTTTCACTGTCGATTACTGATAGAATTTTATATTTTTCTGAGCGTCTGATCAGACCATTGGCGGTTTTGCCGTCAATCTCACCAAAATTAGCTTCACAATAGATAATTGCGGTGGCGGTACGGGTTTTTTTATCTGTGGTCCGGAGGAGTGCAGACCTAACTGCAGGGGGTTTTGCAACAAATTTAAGGGTGGATTCATGCGCGTTCACGGACACAACGGGAGGGACGACTAACATAGTGACTCCTTTGAGAATCAGTCTCAGAGGAGGCGACGAGATCGTTCCGGCCAGTATTGGCCGATTGTCAACGAGTGGTCCCAACTAAGGTTGGATGCTGTGGAAATAAATTCCCACTGGGCGGCTTGAATCGCAAGTCTAACACATTACGGCACATATTGTTGGAAAAGAATTTATAAATCAGTAGTTTAAGTGACTTAGACGTGACGCTTGTCACATAGCACGTCGTCTGAAGCTCGTTTCATACTCTAGCAGTGGAAAAAGAAAAAGGCCGTAATTTTCTGGATGGTATATCATGAAATGGGTCGCATCTTAATGAGCGGCCATCGTTTTTGAAAAGGCCAGTACATTTCGACTCTCATCTTCTCTTGCCCTCTTGCTTTTTCCTCTTTCCGGTACGGATTGCCCTATGCGTTTCAATGTATTAACGGCTGAGATTTCCCATGAAACCAACTCTTTCAGCCTGCACAAAACCGGGAGACAAGCCTTCATGGCCCGTTATGCCCTGATGGGCGCAGCAGCCGTCAAGGAGCGTGGCACGGAGAATACGGAACTTGCGGGCTTCCTTGATGCCGGTCGTGTGCATGGCTGGCAAATCACTCATGTTCTGAGTGCTGCCGCCGGTCCGAGCGGTAAAATCAGGCGCAAGGCGTTTGACTGGCTCTGTGAGCCGATCCTCGCCAGATTAAAACAACATTCATTCGACGGGCTGCTGCTTGGCTTACACGGTGCGATGGGCCTCGATTTCTGCGAAGACGGCGAAGGCGAATTGCTCCGTCGTGTCCGCAGTGTCGTGGGCAATGAGTTGCCAATCGCTATCACCCTTGATCCCCATGCTAATGTCAGCGAGCAGATGTGCGCTCTTGCGGACATCATTGTTTCGTTCAAAACCTACCCGCACATTGATATGCGTGACACCGGACGCCAGGCTGGAGAGATTCTCCAACGAACGATGGCCCGTGAAATCAAGCCGCGCACTATCCGTATCGGCCGTCCAATGCTGGAAGAAGTCAATGGTGGCCGCACCGATATCGGCCCGATGGTGGAGCGCGTTGCCGCGGCACGCGCCTATGAAGAGAAGGAAGATGTCTTTGCCGTGAGCATCAATGCGGGCTTTGCCAGCGCCGATGTCGTCGAGGTTGGGCCAACGGTTTTGGTGAGCGGACAAGGGGATTTTACTGCGCACGCAGCTTTCGCTGAAACGATCGCGGATGATATCTGGAATCGTCGTTTTGAGGTCCTCAACGATTATCTCAGTGTTGATGAGGCGGCGGCGATTGCCGTGGCTTACGCACCCGAAAAGGGACCTCTGGTTATTGCTGATTACGCAGATAATCCTGGCGCTGGCGGCTACGGCGATTCAACCGAGCTGTTGCGCGCACTGCTCGATGCGGGTTTGAACAATGCCTGTTTTGCTCCCATGGTTGATGGAGCGGTCGTGCAGGCGCTGCAGACAGCTGTGGTTGGCAAACCTGTGCAGCTGATGCTGGGTGGCAAGACCGACCCAGACTTCGGTGGTGGACCACTTGCTGTCGAGGCTGAGCTCGTGTCACTCAGCGACGGGCTTTTTACTGGCGATGGTCCAATGATCCACGGGCTCCACGGCAGTTTCGGCCCCAGTGCCGTCATCCGTGTTGCTGGCATTGAAATATTGGTGGTCACCATGCCCCGGCAAATCCTTGATTTACAGCAATTCAAAGCCTTTGCTATCGATCCGCAGAAAAAACATGTCGTGGCAGTAAAGTCGATGCAACACTTTCGTGCTGCTTTCGAGCCGATTGCGGGACAAATAGTAGTTTGTGATAGTGGTGCACTTTGCACCCCACGTTACGACCGGCTGCCATATCGTAATGTGCCAAGACCGATTTTCCCCTTAGACACCTAAGAAAGTTTTGAAATATACAAAATTATGGCCACCAGGCTTCGATCCTTGGTGGTCATTCTTATAATGCAAGGGTCTCGGTTGAATTGGTTCCCAGAAGTGGTAATCTACAAGAAAGGATTGATTGTGTGCTGTAAAATTGTTTCGATAAGTTGAAGGCTTGACTCCTTTTGGAAAGGAGATCAATCATGAATACGACAGTAACCATGAGCTACGGCTCGCTAGATTCTTTAAGAAATGCTGTTGACGATTTGATTGGCGTCGGCATTCCGCAAGAGCAGTTTCACGTCATTAAAGATGACTTGCAGCTCAAGGTCATTACTCCTGTGGACAGCGAACCAGAAATCCGGGAGCTTTTGGGTCGGCATAACCCAGTAACACATTAATGCTAACATTCTTCGGCCGCTGAATTTGCCATAAGAACAACCCTGGGCAGGTAAAGTTGAGCCTTCAATTTTGCCAGTTTTTTTTGTTAATAACCTAGCTTTATTGCCCCACGCCATCTTCCTGTATACTCACATGACTGCTCGCTTTGAATCGCACCTGTTTTTTAGATACCATTATGCTCGATATGTTTCCTGGAAATCACTCCTTACTATGGCGAAAAAAGGTGTCTTTTTGAACTCTATCATTAGAACTCACACTTTACCTCTTCGAGCATTTGGTCACGTACTTCATATCCACACACGTGCTAAGCTATAATCATTGAAAAGGAATTCTTACTCGAAGGTGATCTAGTGAAGTATTTTAAAAAAAACTTAAAGATTCTGCCAGCTTTTGTCCTCATGGGGGTCCTGTTGTCGAACTGCTCTTCTGGTAAAGACTGGCGCACTGCGAGCCGCGAATCTGCGGGGCTTGCCCCCGACCCTTCCGTTTCAAAAGAAGCGATTATACATGTTTATGGCGCCAAAGCTTGGAGCTGGCGAGGCTGGTTTGCAATCCACACCTGGATCGCTGCAAAACGGACTGGTGAGGCCACTTACACGGTGTACGATGTTGTCGGTTGGCGTGGTCAGCACGGCGAGCCCGTCTTGAAAATTGCACAGGACATCCCAGACCGACTCTGGTTCGGAGAGACGCCTCAGATTCTCAAAGAACATAAGGGCTCAGACGTTGACAAAATGATTGATGAAATAAATAAGGCTGCACATGCTTATCCATGGAAAACAACTTACAGTGTCTTTCCTGGGCCCAATAGCAACACCTTCACCGCCTGGATTGCCAAACAGGTACCAGAACTTGAGCTGAGTCTTCCGTTTACTGCCATCGGTAGTGGTTACGTGAATTAGTGCTTTCTCCTATGTCACGATTTCTGATACCAAAACAGGTTTGTTGCTGATAGCGATATTTAGGAGACTCGTTAATAATTAAGAGTGGGTCTAGTTCCCCGCAGCTTGCTGCGCGACTTCACAAAGTTTGCAGGCTATTGATAGCTCGTAACATGCTGCGAGGGAGTTCATTCTGAAAAATAATGGCCACCTGGTAACGGGTGGCCTTTTCCTCTGTGCAGGCTCCGGATAGATTGAGCCTCTCGTCCAACCTGACCACTCCGGTGCAAAAGGATATAGGCTGTAATGCCAATTCTTTGACCACAACCGATAACAGGGTATAATTGAAATCCCCTTACCTGATAGAATAGCGATATGCTTCAAATGAGTTGTTCAAATTGTGGTGGACTTATCAAATCGCCTCATCTCGCAGAGGTACAGATATTTTTGTGCCCTCAGTGTGAGGAAATTGTCTTGGTTGAAGATGTCGTCATTTCAACCGAAAAAGGATCCTTTGATCTCCGTTTTTCTTTGAAAAACTTGTTGTTTGCCGCAAGAGAAAAATTTCAACGCAAAAAGTCTGAGAATTTAGAGCTTGAAACGAAACATCAGATTAATAAAAGGTTGGCTCGATTACTGAGAAGAGACGACTTTCGATTAAGCCTGTCTCGTGATTTTTTTGTTCAGATAGGTTTCGGCAAGAATAAAAGATCCGCTAGATTATTAAACATAAGCTCCACAGGTGCAGCCATTGAAATCTTCGATCTGGGTCAACTCCCTGATGAGGATTCTGAAACAAGATTTTATTTACAATTGCCTGGGAAGGAAGAGCCCTCGTCTCTTCTTGCAAGGGTTATTTGGAGTGGGAAGCCAGAAAACATCCCGATCTCTCCAACGACTACCATGGGATTACAATTCAAGGACATGGATGAGGAAGCACGTGCATGCCTTTGGGATTTTATTGTTGATGCTGAAACCTCAGATCACACATAACTGCCAGATTAACAACGCAGGAGATCACTAGTCTTCTAAGGCTATATCTATTTAGAAAAGTCAAAAATCAATGGGTCTATAACCCAAACAAAGGGAATAGGTCTTTACACCAAAACAGTAAAAGCTGAAGTCAAAAGACCAACGCAAAGACGCTAAGAAAAGCCCGGAAAGACGCAAAGAAAGACTGTTCTCGCTTTTTGAAGTGGTTTTCTTTGCGGGCTTTCTCTAACCCTTCGCGCCTTTGCATTAAATACTGACAATCTTTGTTTGAGTTATAAGTCCGAAAACCAATTGTTACGAAACACGATTTACAGAGTTGAAAAAAATCGGATTTTTGTTTGTCGAGGTCTTTGGGAGACAGCTTAATTTAAATGAGTATGGCCACCCGGCAAAGCGGGCGGCCATAAATTATTGAACACTATGATCTATCTGTTTTCGGTGAGTGGTGCACAGGCCCACCCCTCCTGACCTTTTTCCAGAATCAGTAAACGTTCGGCAGAAATCCCTTGCTGAAACAGGTGGTCATAGGTGCGTTTAGCACCACCAGCGCCACGCGGGCAGACAATGATCACGGGGTCAGTGTTGGCCTTGAGTTGCTCGACAATCGTGTTCAGTTTGGTTCGGTCTGCGTCACTTTTGACCGGGTAAGCGTAAGTGGGGGTGGCCCCCTTGATATGATGTTGAGAAAACTCTCCCTCAACTTGAATGTCGACGATATTGGTTGGCAACTCCGCGGTCAGGCGCGTTTCAAGGTCTGCAGCGCTTATATAATTATATTTGCCTTTGCTGGCCAATGAGATGCCAGGGATAAGTACGATTACCAGCAGTAGAATGAAACCAAAACGTTGTGAAAACATTAAATTCCTCCAGTGTCATTTGAGAAGGTGAGTGCTCAGCTTCGCAAAGTACATATTATGCATTAGCGAAGCAAACTGAAATTTACCAAGATTGTTGATGACCTTAAGTCCCACAGAAGCCCTTGATTTATCGTTAGAGTGCTTTTCTTGGCTTCCATGAAATGCATGATAAAAAGCCCCGACCTGCTCGCCGGTTGGGGGTGTTTCTGCAAGTATTGTTGCAAGCCAT
>JAOUDB010000633.1 GCA_029859485.1 Desulfuromonadales bacterium
ACGAGAGAAGCGGCCTGATGCTCAAGAGCAGGGCAAAGAAGTCGTCCAGTAAAAGCGTCGCCACCAACCCGGCAACCAGTACACCGATCAGTAACCAACCACCGATATCTTTCAGTAATTCACCAAAGGCGTAATGAACACCAGCAGCCATGCGTCTGGGTAAAGGCGCATTTACATGAGACTCTGATTCACAACAGGCACTCTGGCATTCGCAATCATTCTGCTCAACGTCAAGTTCCGTGGTCTCTTCCGGCAATAGATTGATCAGAATACCGGTCAAGGTTCCGGTAATAAACGCAGCAATGGGGCGTATGACCGTCATCACCGGATCGAGCAGCGCCCAGGTGATGGCAATTGAATCAACCCCCGACTCCGGAGTCGACACCAGGAAAGCAGCCGAGGGCCCTCGCCCCGCCCCCTGTTTGCGTAAACCGATCGCGGCGGGGATTACACCGCAGGAGCAGAGGGGCAACGGAATGCCAAAGAGAGAAGCCTTGATAACCGCCATGGTTGAACGACCACCCAGATGCCTGGCGACGGCATCTTCGGGCACAATGGCCTTGATTACGCCGGCGGCAAGAAAGCCGAAGATGACATAGGGGGCGGCTTCGGTGAAAATACGCCAGGTCTCAATCAGAAGATGTTGGACAAACTCTATCATTATCTAGCTTTCAGTTCTCATTTGCTGGAGTCTTGTTGCGCGCGATAAGAACTTTAGCAAAAACCAGCAATATAGGCCCGCCGTGCATAAACAGATCAAAGATATCCACAGGGCGAGTCAGAAGGCCATTGCCAAGCATGCGTAATTTCTCAACCAGGTGGGGCTCAGGTTTGAAAGGCGTCAGGGCCAGAAGGATTGCCACCGGCAGTAGAAATGTCCAGGGTATGGCGTTGAAAAACTTTCTGATCATATTTTACCCTTCTCCTCTCCGGTTTTGTCGATTGCTATCACGCATGATTGAACAGTCCTGTCAAACAGGTTAAGCTGTGATATTGAATCACCCTTTAAGCCTCAACCTTATGAAAGGCACCTCACCATGAAAGTATATCTGATGCAGCATGCTCTTGCCTACTCTTCGGAAGAAGATCAGGAAAGACCCCTCAGTCCGGCGGGTATTGATCAGGCAAAAGCTGCCGCAAAGGGCATCAAGCGTCTCGGCCTGACCTTTGACCTGATCGTGACCAGCCCCAAACGGCGCGCACACCAGACGGCAGCCCTGATTGCCGAGGGAGTGCGTTTCCCGCATAGTGACATCCTGACCACGGAGGCAGTGTTGCCGCAATGCCAACCGCAAGAGCTTCTCGATCTGCTGCAGAAAGAGTCGTCACAAAGCAGCGTCCTGGTCGTTGGTCACATGCCCCAGCTGGGGAGATTGAGTTCGCAGCTATTACAGGGGGGAGAGATGCATTTCGAAAATGCCGGTCTGGCCTGCTTCGAGATCTCTTCCTCTCACTCCGCCCGCCTGGAATTTTCATTGACCACACAACAGTTGGCCGCCTGATCGGGCCCCTTATGTCAGGAGATTTTCATCATGATCAAACGACCACTTTTATTGCTATCCATGTTTCTGGTCTTCACCGCCGGAAGCATGACCTCGACCGTCTCTGCTGCAGGCAAGGGGTTCTATGACAATGGACAGACCAAGTGGGAGTATCTTTTTGAAGAGGGTGTCATTAGTGAAGCCAGGTGGTATAGCGAGGCCGGTGAATTAATCTCTCGAGAGACCTATGTTGCCGGACAAGCGGATAAAACGGAAGGGTATCGCCTCGACGGTTCCGTGGAGTGGCAGGTCAAACTGCTCGAAGGGGGGCGTCAGGAAGTCACCCGTTTTGACCTGGAAGGACAAAAGACAGAACTCTACCAGACCGTTGCAGGTCAGGTTGATGGTGTCTATATGACCTTCTACGGCACTGGTCAGGCAAAGCAGATGGTCACCTATAGCCAGGGCGTTCTCAATGGCCCCGCAACAACGTTCTTTCCCTCAGGCCAGGTGGAACATGAATTCTCTTACAGCAACGGTGAAGTGGATGGC
>JAOUDB010000146.1 GCA_029859485.1 Desulfuromonadales bacterium
CCGTTCCGGGACACGGCCCGGTTCACCGGACGACGCGGTCTTATTTGGAAACGAAGGCCATGCACGTCCAACTTCTGTCACACACTCCTATTCCTGAACAGGTCGTTGCAGCTGCAGCGCGGCTTTGCTATTCCGAATCTTCCATTGAGCAATTGCTTGGCCAGGCACCAGAGCAGATCGCCAAGATGTTGCAGAAAATTCTTGAGCTCGGCCACTTCTCGGTCCTTGAGCACGCATCATTCACCTTTGGTATTGAAGGTATCAGCCGCGCCTGTTCCCACCAGCTTGTGCGACATCGAATCGCCTCATTTTCGCAACAGAGCCAGCGTTATGTTTCTCATGAACAGCAGTTCGAATTGATCGTCCCCGAGAGTATTCGCGAACACCAGTCTTTGCTGGAGCGTTTTGAAACGCATATGCAGGTGACTCACGAGCTCTACAGAGACCTGATGGATGTAGGTGTCCCCGCTGAGGATGCCCGCTTCGTACTGCCCAACGCGGCATCTACCAAGCTGGTGATGACCATGAATGCCCGAGAGCTTCATCATTTCTTCGCGCTGCGTTGCTGTCGCCGGGCCCAGTGGGAGATTCAGGCACTGGCCAAAGAAATGTTGCAGTTGGCACGAGAGGCTTCATCTCTGCTCTTTGCCGAGGCCGGCCCCGGATGTCTGAAGCGGCCTTGCCCTGAAGGTGCTATGACCTGCGGTGAGATCAAGGCTGTTCGTGAAGAGTATTGGCAACTGTAAATCAACCCTGAGCCTGTGATTTTTGATAATGCCAGGTTCAACATCAAGAACGATGACAGATCCCCATGCTGAATAAACTTGAAGAAGTTGCTGACCGTTTCCGCGAGGTAGAGGGCTTGCTCTCTGACCCAACGGTGTTGAACGATCAGAACCGTTATCGTGCCCTGACCATAGAGCACTCTGAGCTGATTGATGTCGTTAAAGACTACGAACGTTGCTGTCGTATCAGAGAGGAAATTGCCGGTAGCCAGGAGCTTCTTAAGGATCCGGATGCAGAGGTTCGCGAAATGGCGAACGCAGAAGTCTCAGAGCTCGAAACTGAACTAACTGAGCTTGAGGAGCAACTCAAACTCATGCTGCTGCCTAAGGATCCGAATGACCAGAGGAACGTCGTTCTTGAAGTCCGCGCCGGTACCGGTGGTGATGAAGCAGCTCTGTTTGCCGGTGACCTTTTTCGCATGTACTGCCGATATGCAGACCACCAAGGTTGGAAGGTGGAACTTCTGAGTACGGCTGAATCGGAAGCGGGGGGTTACAAGGAAGTGATCGCCCTGGTCAGCGGTAAAGGGGTTTTCTCACGTTTTAAATATGAGAGCGGCACCCACCGGGTACAGCGGGTTCCGGAAACCGAGGCCCAGGGGCGGATTCATACTTCGGCCTGTACCGTAGCGGTGATGCCGGAAGCCGATGATGTTGAAGTCGATATTGATCCCTCCGATCTGCGCATTGACCTTTACCGGGCCTCCGGAGCCGGCGGGCAGCACGTCAACAAGACCGAATCGGCTGTGCGGATAACGCACGTCCCGACCGGGGTTGTGGTTGCTTGCCAGGATGAAAAATCCCAGCATAAAAATAAAGCCAAGGCGATGAAGGTTCTGAAGTCGCGAATTCTTGATGCCATGCAGGCTGAGCAGCACGCGAAGATGGCCGCTGATCGCAAGAGCCAGGTTGGCAGCGGCGATCGCTCTGAACGTATCCGTACCTATAACTTTCCTCAGGGGCGCTGTACGGATCACCGCGTTAACCTGACGCTTTACAAGCTTGAAGCCATCATGCAGGGTGATCTTGATGAAGTCATCGACACCTTGACGACCCACGCCCAGGCCGAATTGATGGCCGGGCAGGACAGCTGATTGCACAGGGAGTTCGCTTGACTGAGCGTTGGACGGTTCTCAAAATTCTGCAATGGACGGCAGACTATTTTGCTGGCAAGGAGATTGCTTCCGCACGTCTGGAAGCCGAGCTGCTGTTGGCGGCCACGCTTGATCTGGACCGGGTCGGTCTCTATGTCAATTTTGAACGTCCGCTTGATTCGTCTGAGTTGGCTGCTTTTCGCGAACAGGTACAGAGGCGCGCCAAAGGCGAGCCGGTTCAGTATATCCTTGGCGAAACAGAATTCTGGTCTTTGCCTTTCACAGTCAGCCCGGCAGTCCTGGTGCCGCGTGCGGATACGGAAGTCCTGGTTGAGGAAGCTTTATCGCGGATCGAAGGGCCTGTTCATCTTCTCGATGTCGGTACGGGCAGCGGTGCTATTGCGGTTGCTATGGCTCACGAAAAGCCAGAAATTCAAGTCACCGCTCTTGATTGCAGTGAAGAGGCCCTGCACGTGGCTCGTGGCAACGCCGAACGCAACGGGGTGGCAGAGCGCGTGAGCTGCCTTGCCGGTGACCTGGCCGAGCTGCCACCGGGCCCCTTTGCAATGGTGGTGAGTAACCCACCCTATATCCCGACTGCGGATTGTGAGCAGTTGATGACGGAGGTTCGTGACCATGAGCCTCGTCTGGCTCTCGATGGTGGTGAAGATGGTTTAACCGCTTATCGTCAGCTTACGTCCCAGTCCGGGGAGATACTCCTTCCGGGGGGCTGGTTGCTGGTTGAGGTTGGTATAGGTCAGGCAGAAGACGTTGTCGCCCTGTTCAAGGCGGCCGGTCTTGCCGAGATCAAATCTCGCGATGATTATGCGGGTATTCCCCGGGTTGTCGCGGGACGTAAAAAGCTTTAACCTTCCGGTCACGGAACACTTTTCTTCGAGCCCTCTGCGGGCCCTGTGGTAAATAGATTACAAGAGGTAAGAAACTTTGGATAAGTTGATCATACATGGTGGCAAACGATTATCCGGCGAGGTTGCTGTGAGCGGAGCCAAGAACGCTGCCTTGCCGCTTCTTTTTGCCACATTGCTCTCTCCCGGGCCGCATCGGTTGGGGAATCTCCCGCGTCTGCGTGATATCACGACTGCCGAGCGATTACTGGCAGAGCTCGGCGCCGAGGTGGACAGCAGTAACGGCACCTTGAAAATTGCGACCGAGCAGATCAACAGCATGGAAGCTCCTTATGAACTGGTGCGTACCATGCGTGCATCGGTTCTGGTTCTTGGCCCGCTGCTGGCTCGCTATGGTAAAGCCCGGGTCAGCCTGCCCGGCGGTTGCGCTATTGGCGCGCGGCCGATTAACCTGCATCTCAAGGGACTCGAAGCCATGGGCGCAGAGATTCATCTTGAGAGCGGTTACGTTGAGGCCAGCGCTGCCCGCCTGGAAGGAGCCCGCATCCACTTTGATGTGCCGACCGTTGGTGGCACTGAAAATCTGATGATGGCGGCGACTCTTGCCCGGGGCACCACGATTCTTGAGAACGCTGCACGTGAGCCGGAAATTATTGATCTTGCCAACGCCTTGCAGGGTATGGGTGCTTCTATTATGGGCGCCGGCACCGACACCATAACGATCGAGGGCGTTGACGATCTTTCGCCGATGGATTACCGGGTGATGCCCGATCGCATCGAGGCCGGCACCTTCCTGGTGGCGGCCGCCATGACCGGCGGCCGGGTTGGCGTTAAAGGTGGTTGTGCCGAACATATGGAGGCGCTGCTTAGCAAGCTTGAAGAAGCTGGCGCAACGGTGGCAGCGACGCCTGAAACCCTCTGGGTTGAAGGGCCGCAGGAGATTCAGTCAGTTAACATCAAGACCCAGCCGCATCCGGGTTTTCCGACCGATATGCAAGCTCAATTCATGGCGATGATGTCCCTCGGTAACGGCACCAGCATGATTACCGAAGCAGTTTTCGAGAATCGATTCATGCACGTCAGCGAACTGCAGCGGATGGGTGCAGACATCTCTATCGAAGGTCATACCGCTGCCGTTAAAGGGGTCTCGGCTTTACATGGTGCACCGGTCATGGCGACCGACCTGCGCGCCAGCGCCAGTCTGGTGCTCGCCGGTTTGGCTGCGGACAACATCACCGAGATCAGCCGCATCTATCACCTGGATCGCGGTTATGAAAACCTGGAAGAGAAGTTCCGCAGTCTGGGCGCCGATATTGAACGCGTTCCGGGATAAAATTAAAGTGACTTTGATGGTGCTCACTGGGTACACTGAGAAGCTATCGAACCTTCTCTTGATTACAGCCCGTCACCAACTGGATTAAAATATGAATGACTATTTGACCTTCGCCCTGCCTAAAGGGCGTATCATGCAGGACTCCATGGAGCTGTTTGCCAAAATTGGCATTACCTGTCCGGAAATGGATGATCCTGGTCGCAAGCTGGTTTTTGAAAATCGTGACGATAAATTGCGTTTCATGGCAGTGCGTTCCCAGGATGTTCCGACTTATGTCGAGCAGGGCTGCGCTGATATTGGTGTGGTCGGGAAAGACACTCTGCTGGAGCAGGATAAAGATCTCTACGAGCCGCTCGACCTTCAGTTTGGCTACTGTCGCCTGGTGGTGGCAGAGCCCAAAGAGCTGCGTCAGGATGATGATCCCGCCGGCTGGTCGAATATTCGGGTGGCCAGTAAATACCCCAACATGACGGAGAAATATTTCGCTGCAAAAGGTGTCCAGGTCGAGGTCATCAAGCTGTACGGATCGATTGAGCTTGCACCGTTGGTCGGCCTGACCGAGCGTATTGTTGACCTGGTGTCGACCGGCGGGACCATGCGCGAAAATGGCCTGGTAGAGGTGGAAACGATTGCCGAAGTCACCAGCCGTCTGATTGTGAATCGTGCCAGTCTCAAAACCAAGCATCGCCGGATTTCCAAATTGATCGAAGACCTGGAAAAAGTCATCGAAGATGGCCCACGTATTTCCGGCTGACCTGACCGCCCCAAGGAGATAACCATGATTCGGTTTCTGCGTTTTTCAGATGCCGGCTTTGCTGAAAACTTTCGCGAGATCAGTGAGCGTGGCGAGTCCACACCGCCCGGAGTGCTTGAAACGGTTCAGGAGATCCTTAACGATGTCCGGAAACGTGGCGACGCAGCGCTTTTTGAATATACAGAGCGCTTTGATCGTCTCAAGCTGGACGCTGCAACGCTCGAAGTCTCTGCTGATGAGATAGCGCAGGCTCTTGCCGCCGTCGATAGCAAAACCCTGGCAACCTTGCAGCTGGCTGCCGATCGGATTGCAGCTTTCCACGCCAAGCAAAAAGAAGAGACCTGGCTCTCAGACGACGAACCTGATATCCGTTTGGGGCAGATGGTCACCCCACTTGATCGTGTCGGAATTTACGTGCCGGGCGGCAAGGCTGCTTACCCCTCATCGGTGTTGATGAACGCGGTGCCGGCCAAGGTGGCCGGAGTCGGTGAGATTATCATGGTCGTACCGATGCCTGACGGAGTGGTTAATCCCTACGTGCTCACAGCCGCCCATGTTGCAGGCGTCGACAGAATTTTCAAGTTGGGTGGTGCCCAGGCGGTGGCGGCTCTTGCCTACGGCACGGAGACGGTGCCGAAGGTCGACAAGATTACTGGGCCCGGCAATATTTTTGTGGCCACGGCCAAACGTCTGGTGTTCGGTACGGTCGACATCGACATGATCGCCGGACCGAGTGAAATTCTGGTCATCAACGACGGCAGTGGCAACCCCGCACACATTGCCGCGGACCTGCTCTCGCAAGCCGAGCATGATGAGTTGGCTGCGGCTCTGCTGATCACGACCGACGAAACTTTTGGTCGGCAAGTTGCCGCGGAGCTGGAATCTCAACTTCAGGAGCTGTCACGTGCAGCCATCGCCCGTCAGTCGATCGATAACTTCGGCGCAATTATCCTTGCCCGTGATCTTGATGAAGCGGCTGCCTTCAGCAATAAAATTGCTCCGGAGCACCTTGAGCTTGCGGTTGATGAGCCCTTTGAACTGCTGCCGAGGATAAGACATGCCGGTGCGATCTTCCTCGGTCATAACACCCCGGAAGCTGCCGGTGACTATCTGGCCGGGCCGAACCACACCCTGCCAACCGGTGGCACGGCACGTTTCTTCTCGCCGCTTGGTACGGAAGACTTCGTCAAAAAATCGAGCTTGATCTCCTTCAGCGCTCAAGGTCTGAACCGGTTGGGTGCGGATATTGTTAAAATTGCCGAGCTTGAAGGGTTGGAAGCTCATGCCAAATCAGTGTCGATTCGGCTTGATAAAAACTGATCATAAAGTACTGTGCGAGTTTGTTGGTCTGTTAACCACGAAGAGCACTAAGACCACGAAGATAAAATTAACCTTAGCAGGCTTTCTTCGCGTTCTTCGTGTCCTTCGTGGTGAAAAAACACCAAGATTATTGTTGGTTGTAAAAGAGGCAAAAGCAAGTCAGTCAATTTCTGATGGAGGAATCCATGGCAAGGACCGCTACGATTAATCGTAGTACCAAAGAGACCAGCATTAAATTAACGCTCGAGTTGGATGGTCGCGGGGAGCACCAGGTTGAATCTGGAGTGCCTTTCTTCGATCATATGTTGACCCAGATCGCTCGCCACGGTTTTTTCGATCTGCAACTCGACGCAAAAGGCGACCTGGAGATAGATGCCCACCACACGGTTGAGGATGTCGGTATCTGTCTCGGTGAAGCTTTCAAAAAAGCGCTCGGTGACAAGGCCGGGATCCGTCGATACGGCCGAGGCACCATGCCGATGCATGAAGCGCTGGCAGCGGTTATCCTTGATTTCTCGGGGCGTCCCTTCCTGGTCTTCAATGTGCCCCTGCCGAAAGCCCAGGTCGGCAACTTCGAGCTGGAACTGGTCGAAGAGTTTTTTACCGCCTTCTGTAACCACTCCGGAGCCAA
>JAOUDB010000634.1 GCA_029859485.1 Desulfuromonadales bacterium
CGAGCGCCGCACTAAGGGGCCAGCTATTTTCCAGCATTATCTGGGAAATCCCTACTGACGCTCCAAAGGATAAGCTTTCCGCGCAAGCCTTCAGGACACAATTGCTCGACATTGGCGCCATCACTACCGAAGAGGCGAGCAGCATTGAATATGATGATGGGGTTATTAGAGGAAGAATCAGAAACGTCCCATTTCAGGCCAGACACCCGCAAGCAATGACCCCGGTCACCGGCCCGGTGATCGTGCATATCGATGTCGGTTATTTTTCACCACTCTACAAGGGTGAGATCAAGACCAAGCTCTACCCGTTGCTCTACAAAACCCTTGACAAGTTGCGCCAGCAGGCGGCGCAGGTTCTTACTGCCACAATCTCCTATTCCAACCAGAGCAGCAACCTGCCACTAAGCACACGCTTCATCGGCCCGGACCTGGCGACAATCTTCCAGCAACCGAACCTGCTGGATAAAGAGCTGCCCCGTTTGTGGCGGCAGCGCTCCCATACTCTCTACCTGCCTAACTTCTTTCAAGCAAAAGAGGTCAACAAGCTGCTACTGGATATGGACATTTCCGACCCAGGCCAACCAAGCATTAAATACGCACTCTACCAAGCACACATCACGCGTAAACAAGGTGATGTCGCCCTAGATTATCTTGCCCAGGCGGTCGCATTAGATAGCGGCTACGCTTTGGAATACCTCGCGCTGAGCTCCTTGGCTCGCGACAACGACCTGCCAGAGAAAAGCCTTGAGATGTTGCAGTTGGCTGCTGAGACCTTTCCCGATGATCCTTTTATAAAGACGCAGATAATCTCCGAGCTGCAAAAAAGTGATCAGATCGACCCGGCTCGCAAAATTCTGGAACAGCTTCAGGGCCTCAATTGGTCCGAGACGTTCTATCCCAACTGGCCAGCAAAGCTTGAAGAGCTAAAGAATCACCTTACCCAACAAGAATAAGCCACCAATCCGTTATTATTCTGGGTCGGAGCCCGAAATTGAGCAGGCCAGAGCGCGCAAGCTAGTGGTTCAACCGCCCGAAGTTGCGGTTTAGGTTTTTTTCGTAATTCGACGGGTTGCCCGCAGGAGTCAACGAACCCGGCGCGCTGGCTCGCTAACCCCCTTGCCGTATTTAGCGGATTTCTCCCAGTATTTTCGCCCTTATCCTTTCAAAAGAGGGGTTCCCTTCGTAGTAGCGTCCACCCGCAAGAACGATATCACCTGCACTCTGGATATCGCCGGCAAGGTACAACGCATGCGCGTACCCGTTAATGACAGCGGGATTCCTTGGAGCCAACTTGTATGCTCTCTGCAGATATTCCTCCCCCTTGCTAGCCGAGCCCTGTTTCGCTATTTGGACTCCGATTGCAACCAGGGTCATAATGTCGTTTGGATCAACAGAAAGAGCCTTGCGCCATTGTCGCATGGCTTTATCGGTGTTTCCTTGCGCCGCGTAGATAATGCCCGAGGCTCTGAGGGGAAGGACCCGGCTGGGACTCAGTTCCTGCGCCCTCAACAGCGCCGCCATCGCGGCCTCAGGTTGCCTTGTCAACAACAGAGCCATGCCATAATTTTCATGCGCTACGTCACTTTGCGGATATTTTTCAGTTGCACGCCGCGCAAAACGAAGGGCATCGTCATAATCCTGGAGCCAAAAGCTAAACCTGAACTGCTCCATAAAGTAGGCAACTACCTGGTTGCGCAGAACTTCGCTGCGGGGCGCAAGAGCTATGGCTGAATCGAGAAACTGGACGACTTCGGTAGAGGGTTCTTTTCCAAGTTGCGCCGCATAGCCTTTCAGGAAAAGGCCTTCCGCTTCGTAAGCAGCCAACAGGCTTTTCCGCGCTGGCCCTTCCAATTTACCAAGCACGTCTTTTTCAAAATCAGGGCCACGGATCGACACAAGCAGCTGATGGTTGGCAAGGGCTCTTTGCTGCCAGGGAAGGACATAGTCCGCAGGGGAATAAAACTCATAATAAGGCCGGTTAAAGCTGTTAATCGGCCCAGGGGGAATTGCTCGGCGCAGGGTC
>JAOUDB010000147.1 GCA_029859485.1 Desulfuromonadales bacterium
TGCCACAACCGTCTCGCGGTCGGGCTTTGCTTTCAAATCTGGCAGAACTTTATAGCTGCGGATAACTTCAACGCCTCGGTCAGACAACTGGTTGGCAAGGACGTTTTCAAATTGTTCGCGTACGCTCTTCTCTTGAGCCCTGGCAATGACCAAGACTTTCTGCGGAGATTGAGTGTAAGTTTCTTCCTTCCAGACCTCCAGCTTTTTGATAGGGGCACAGGAGGCCGTTAGCGTCAAAAGCAAAAGAACGAGACAAGCGCAGAAAAATTTGGGAGTGCTCATGTTGTTGATCCTTTATTGTTGAGGTATCAAGTGACTATAAACTCGTCTGCCACCAGCTTTAATCGACCGGCTTCAGAGGATGTCAGATAAGACCTTTTTGCTTAAGGTTCCTGACCACGGCGTCGACATGATCCTCTATCATCTTTATGACATCTATCTCTTTGACCGTTTCCAGTTGAGCTGACCAGATCCTCTCCTGGGTTTTCAGGTCATAGAGTACAGACTCGATCGTCAGGGTGGTGGTCCCGGGAGTCGTTGGCTGAACTTCCTTAACGCCAGTGCCTTGGTAGTAATAGGACCCCCAACTGTTGTACCAGGGGTCTACATAGACAGGTGCCGCGACCGGGGCGACCTGGACAACCTGTATGCCTTTCCCCGAAGTGCCTTTATCTTTCCGTTTTCTGATCATTTTGGTTAGCAGGACCGAGTCGCAGCCATTCGCTTCCATCTCCCTGATAATGCTTTCCCGGTTACTCTCCTGGCTTTTGGCAAGATCGTTATGACTGGAAATCGCCCGGACACCTTGCCCGGTCAGCTTGCGCTTAAAGGCTTCTTCGAAAAGCCTCCGGAAGTCCTCCTCCTTGGCGATGCCGACGAGATAGACATTCTCGACTTTATCTGAATAGCCTGGTTTAACCCAGGAGTTTTTCACCGTGGTGCTGGAACAGGCGGTCGTCAATAATCCAACAAGCGCGAGTAGCGTCAAGCGTTTTAAAAAAGTCATTGTTGCTTTCTCTCCCTCCATGAATGTTGCAATTGTTCAACCATAACAAAATATTAGATCTTTTCCCACGTCATTATCCTGATGATTTCAGGAGAAAGCTATGGACACTGTCCCGCTCTTATGGGCAACAGGCAGATCCTGCGCACATGGGTACCAATCTGTCCTTTTATCCTCTCCTCCAGCGGCTGAAGATTTCTTCATAGCAGAAGTCGAAAACGGTACGCAGGATTCCCAGCCATCGGAAATTCACCGGATGATTTCTCCAGAACAGCTCTCTCTTGTCGCAAACCGTAGAGACGCTGAAGTCATGGATCTCACCGAGGAGCATGTCGCGTTCGGTCGGGTTCAGCACAGTTTGCTCGGTTCTTCCCTGCCTGAGTCGATCTTTGAGAGCTCGGGCCCGGTTAATCCGTTCCGCAACCTCCTGACCGCGGCCGCTCTCAATCCGGCCGTATTTAAGCTTTAAGCTGTTCAAGACTTCGGCAGCATCATAGGTCACATCAACCAGCTCTTCACGTGACATCCAGCGCGTCTCATAGTTCAAGATCTGCTCCCAGGAAGGCTGAACCAGGAGTTGCCGGTGTTCCTCAAGGGTTCGGGCGAACAAGCTGTAGCCGTAACGCTCAGGCTCTTCAAAGCACCTGCTGCCCGGATCGACAAAAGGCCCCATCGGCGAGATAAAGCAAGACAGCCGCGCATCTGAAGTCTGGAAAAGCTTTTCACAATAGTCGATGCTCCCCAGTACCGACGCTCTGGTTTGCTGTGACAACCCGATCATAAAGAACACGTCAATGCGATGGCAGCGCAGCCTCAAAGCTTCCCTGATAACAGCTTCCATTTCACTGTTTTTGTAGAAAACTTTTTCATCCTGAACCCCGCGAATCTGCTCATAGTTGCTTTCCGGGGAGAGCTCCAGACTCCAGTTTGCGACGTGATCATCGATCACTCGCAGGTAGCTGAGTGGCGGCATACCGAAAACCTCAAAGACGATCTCATTTTTCACATGCGCAGACTTGAGACCTTTTAGAACCTGCAGAACATGCTCTTCTCCTGCCTGATGCAGATCACCAACCAGAAAGACCGGCCCTTTCGAAAAACGGCTTATGTCAAGAATGTTTTTAACCAGGTTCTGCGGGCTGCGGAAGGTCGGCGCATGCCTTATATTGATCAGCTCATTCGCTTGATGGGAGCCACCGCAGGTGGCGCACTCGTGGGCACAGCCCTTGACGGTGAAGACCGCCGTAATCGGGTTCTGCCACCAACCATTAAAAGGCAGGACACTCTGCAGATCCCGATAACGCAGCACCATCTTCATGATGCGCTGCGGTTTCAGGTCGGCATAATCGGCCGTTACCGGCAGAGGAGCTGGCGGATTGATCCGCACCTCATCAGCAAACTTCCACGTCAGGTTGGCGACATCGTCCAGTGCCTGGCCGCAACTTAACCGCGTCAGCAGGCTGAACAATTGCGGTTCTATGGCATCTCCCCTGAGCACATAGTCGACCTGAGGCAACTCAATAAGCTCGCGATGAAAATAAGTCGCCGAGAGGCCCCCGAAGATCACCGGCACCTGCGGATGGCACTTTTTGACCAGCTTGGCGACCTCAATTGAACCATGTGCATGAGGCAACCAGTGCAGATCGATACCGATCGCCCGTGGCTTGAGGCGGGCAAGGAATTTAGCAACATCAAACGCTGGATCATTCATCATTCTCAAGGCAAGGTTAACGATTCTCACCTTAAGACCGCGCGATTCAAGGTAGTCGGTCATAGTCAGAAAACCGAGGGGGTACATTTCGAAGACGGGAGAGGAAGGGATCAGGTCGCTGATGGGCCCGTACATGATGGTTTTGCGCCTGAAGTCATAGACGCTCGGTGGATGCAGCAGAAGCAGATCAATGGCAGACATGTCACCCTCGGCTTTCAGTTTTCGCGGAGCCTTCCGGACAATTAGCCTTCTCCCATATACTATAGCGCTTTATGCGGGATTTTCCCGGCTATTGATTCACACAAACCTCTGGAGATTGCCGAGTTAAGGAAGAGTGGTACAATGAGCTTAGAGGTTTCTCATGGTCGAAGCTCTCTTACCAAGCTACCATCTGAGGCAGTCCTCCCACGATACCCTTGCGGACGCCATCACCAAAGGTTCGACTTTCGCTCCACAAGTCGATGCCGAGGGCTTCTGCCGCCTGCAACCACTCTCGGCAGGAGATCTGCCAGGCCAGGCCCTCTCCTCCTTTGTCCCCTTGAAAAAAATGTTTTTACCGCCCCGGGAAAAGCTGTGGTCTTTTCAATCGGGACAATTCAGCGAGCTTGAGCAACCGGAACCTTTTGCAGTTGTCGGTGTGCCTCTTTGCGACTTGCAGGCACTTTGGTACCTGGATCAGGTCTTTGCTGAAGATCTTCCTTACCAAAAACGACGAGCCCGATCCCTGGTGGTGGCCATGCCCTGCGAGCCCACGCCGGACTGTCGCTGCGATCCTCAGTTGATGCCGGTTGCCGGCGATCTGTTTCTGGAGCAAAAATGCGCCTGGGCCCTTTCCCCTGCAGGCGACTCTCTCTTGCGGTCCTGCGGCGCCGGCGGCGCTGAGGACCAACCCCTGCCATGGCCTACGGCTAGCCCTGAAAGACGGCCACAGCTGACGGAAGAGCAACTCCGTAGCTCTGCTGATGCCGCAATCTGGGCAGAAGCGGCACAAAGCTGTCTGGCCTGCGGGGCCTGTTCGGTTGTCTGTCCAACCTGCTACTGCTTTGACCTGCTTGATGAGACCGCGACAGACGGATCAGTGACCAGGGGCCGCCTCTGGGACAACTGTTTTTTCGCCGAGCATGCCAAGGTTGCCGGCGGTCACGATTTCAGGCCCGGTCGTGCAAACCGACTGCATTTTCGTATGGAGCACAAGTTTTTCGGCTTCGGCGCGCTGCAGGGGCAGAACAGCTGCGTCGGCTGCGGTCGTTGCCGCAGGGTCTGCCCCGTCGATATCGACTTCGACCAGATCGCCGCGAAGCTGGGAGGAGAGGAGTTATCATGACAGACGCTTTGCTTCCGGTTGCCGCCGTGCTGCATGAGATTGTGCCAATGGTGACTGACAACCACCTCTTCTCCTTCCTTCCCGAACAGCCGATGGCCCTTGCCCCGGGGCAGTTTGTCGAGATCACTCTTACGGGAATCGGCAGCTTTCCCGTCTCTTCATGCGCTCAGGTTCGCAATGGACTGATCACCTCCTGCATCCGCCGGGCGGGACGTGTCACAGAGGCTCTCTACCACCTTGAGGAGGGAGATGTTGTTGGTTTGCGCGGGCCCTTTGGCATGGGCTTCCAGCTGGAACTGTTCAGAGACCAGGATGCCCTGCTGATTGCCGGCGGGCTCGGTATGGCGCCCCTGAGGGCCTTGCTGCACGCCTTGCTTGATGACCCTCACCGCACGGGCAGGATCATCGTGCTCTATGGCTCACGGCAACCGGAGATGCTGCTCTTTCGCGACGAGCTGGTTAAGCTGTCGCTGGAACAACAGATAGAGCTTCGCTTCTCGGTTGATTTTGCCGAGGAGTTGCCCAGCCTTGATGGCCGGGTTGTCTGCAAAATAGGCCTGGTCAACGAACTCCTTGCCGGCCTGACTTTTGCTCCACGTAAAACCGTCGCCGCGGTCTGCGGTCCACCGGCTCTTTACCACTGCATTCTTGAAGAATTGGCCTTGATCGGCATACCGCCGGCAAAGATCTTTGCGACTCTTGAGCGCCGCATGCGTTGCAGTGTCGGCGAGTGTTGCCATTGCGTGGTTGCCGGCCGTTACATCTGCAAGGACGGTCCTGTTTTCAGCCTGGAGCAGCTTCGTAATATGACGGAGGCGATATGAAACTGAAGCCGCCCATCAATCTGGCCTGGATCCGCTTTACTTCCTGCAGTGGCTGTCAACTCATGTTGCTCAACTGTGAATCTTCCCTGGCAGAGCTTGCACGGATTGTTGCAATCCGCGATTTCCCACTGGCATCTTCGACCTTGGCCAAAAACGCAGAGATCGACATCGGTCTGGTGGAGGGCTCGATCACGACCTCCTCTGAACTCGAAAGGCTGTTGGCCTTCCGGCGCAAGGTGCATCTGCTGGTCGCCGTCGGGGCCTGCGCCCTGACCGCAGGCGTCAACAGCCTGGTTAGAAGCGAACGCCGTCAAGCCATGACAAAGGTCTACGCCGGGCAAGGTGACAACTGGAACACTTTTCCGCCGCAGCCCGTTGACCATTTTGTAAAAGTTGACGGCCGGATCCCCGGCTGTCCACCGGAACCAGGAGAACTCCTCAACAGTATCGGCACTCTCCTCAATGGCGGCTGGGCTGGACACCAGGTCATGCCGGTCTGCATGGAGTGCCGCATCAACGAAAACCCCTGCCTGCTGGAGAGGGATCGCGCCCCCTGCCTTGGCCCCATCACCCTCGCCGGCTGCAACGCCAGGTGCCCGAACCTGAGGGTGCCTTGCGAAGGATGCCGTGGTGTCGTCGCCGAGGCCAACCGCGACGAACTATGCCGACTGTTCCTGACGGCGGGCCTGACCGACCAGGAGATTAACCATCGCCTGGAACGCTTTGGAGAAACAACATGACCAGACTGGTTGTTGATCCTTTAACGCGCGTCGAAGGTCATGGACGGGTTGAGCTCCTGCTCAAGCAAGGCCGCCTCCATGACGTCAAGGTGCGCCTGCTCGAGTCGCCGCGCCTCTTTGAATCGCTGGTCGTAGGGCGGAGCTACGACGAAGTGCCCGACCTGGTCTGCCGTATCTGCGCCATCTGTTCGGCGGCGCACAAGTTGACCTCCCTGCAGGCCATCGAAAAGCTCATGGCCATCAGGATTCCAACCATTGCCGCAGTGCTCCGCGAACTCCTGCTGCTTGGCGGACACCTGCAGAGCCATGCCCTGCACCTGTTCTGCCTGATCTTACCTGACCTGTGCGGCACTCCGGATCTTCTGGCCCTGTTGCAACGCAAAGAGCCCCTGGCAGAGGCCGGGCTCAAGTTGAAAGCGTTTGGCAACCGTATCCAGGAAATCGCCGGAGGACGGGTGGTTCATCCAGTCAATCCGGTTTTCGGTGGCGTTGCCTACATTCCAGACAAACAGCTAATCGACGGTCTCTCTGAAGAACTTCGCCACTGGCAAGCTTGCTGGCCTGACCTGCGCCAGCAGTTTTTGCAGCTGAGCAACTATCCAGAAGCCTCTCCGGTTATAGGCAATCCACTCGCGACCGGATTGCAGGAGGCGTTTTCCTTGAACGGCGAGTCTCTCGACTATGGCGAGGAGCAGGTCGACTCTTCAGAATATGCGCAACTGCTCGGGGAGCGTTCCAGAGCAGATTCCCATGCCAAGGATTCAAATGGGCAGGCAGGTCCTTTTTTAACCGGGGCTCTGGCGCGCGCCACCCTTGTCGCCGGCAGGAAGCTGCGCTTCGACATGCCCGCAGAGACATTCGGCATCCACGGCAATAACCTTGCCCAGGCCAGTGAAATCGGCTGGACATTACTACGCATCGGCCAGTTGCTCGAAACCCTGCGTCAGGCAGATCGTTCAGAGCCCCTGCGAGCGGCTCTGAAACAGGCCAACGGAGGTATCGGAACAGCGGCAACCGAAGCACCGCGAGGACTGTTGATTCACCACTATGTTGTGGATGAATGGGGCAAGGTCGTGGCGGCAGACATTGTCACGCCAACCGCAATCAATCAGCGCGTAATGGCAGCCCAGATCATGGCAGACCTCGCCAATGAAA
>JAOUDB010000148.1 GCA_029859485.1 Desulfuromonadales bacterium
AAGACTGTTCGGCAAATGTTGGATTCGGGGTTTTTGGGTGTAATATATAAACTAATCAATTAAATCCAACAAATAAAACCATTGGGGGGGTAAAATGAGTCCGGAGTCCCAGTACTTATTACATCAAACTAGATGATAATAACGACTCTAACCTCGATATATTTTTGAGCTACAATGTAAACACTGACAATCGTCTGGCCAGAAAGCTCAGGGTTTGTATAACTTAATGTAAATCCTTGCAAAAAGGATTAATGGGCTTTAGTATTACTATTTGAATTGACAACCCGGGGGGCCGTCATGCTGAATGTCTTGCACAGTTTTTATAAACCGTTCTGCCTGACCCTGCTCGCGGTTCTTGGGCTGGCCTGCGGTCACCTGATCGACACCGTGCTGCAAAAGAATTTGCGGCCCGACTTTGCTGCCGAAAGTACAATCACTCAACCTGCCACAACCAAAGCTCTGAAGACCACACAAACCGACCTGAATCTGATCCTGCAGAATAACATTTTCGACGCCAACAACCGTTCTGCCGACGCGACGATGACCCTTGAGGTCTCTGCTGCACGAGGCCAAGGATCCTCGGCAACGGATACCCGCGCCGACCTAAAACTCTTCGGCACTGTTGTCGCTGCTGAACGTTCCCAGGTCCTCCTCGAAGTCAACAAAGAGCTAAAAATCTATCATCTTGACGATAAGATCCCCGGTGGTGGCACCATCGAGGATATCCGGCGCAACCAAGTTGACATCAGAAACCGGGACCAGAGCCTGACAACCTTGACACTGCATGAAAAAGGGCCGGCCCCAAGTCGTGCCGTGAAACCAGCCGCTAGGGTCGCCGGCGACTCGAAAGAAGCTGTCAGAGAAATCGGTGAAAACCGCTGGATGATCTCCCGTAGCACCATCGAATCGGTGCGGGAGAATTTTGCCGACCAACTGCGTCTTGCCCATATGCAGCCGCGCACGGTGGACGGCAAAACCGACGGCTTTTTAATTCAACGCATCAATCCCCGGTCGTTACTGGTTAAAGTGGGTTTGCGGCGAGGTGACGTGATCATCGATGTCAACAATATCAAGTTGGACAGTCCGGAAAAGGCCCTGCAGGTATTCCAGCAACTACGCGAAGCGCGGCAGATCTCTGTCTCTGTCGAGCGTAAGGGGCAACCAATGAGTTTTGAATATGAAATCGAATAGGGTTTTGCATGTGAAATCGAATAGGAGGTCGCTCTGATGAGCAAACCGACAGTTTCCCGAATCATCTTATGGACAACGTTTCTTTTTTTATGCCTGGCCCCCGTACTGGCTCTTGCTCAGGCTCAGCCGCAACCGAGTGAAGAAGGCCGGGTCACCCTCGACTTCAAGGAGGTGGAACTGGCCGACCTGATCCAGACCATCAGCGAGTTAACCGGAGAGAATTTTCTTTACGACGAGACGGTGAAGGGCAAAGTCACGATCGTGTCTCCGGAAAGCATGACTCTTGACGAAGCCTACATGTTGTTTCACACGGTCCTCAACGTCAAGGGCTATACGGTGGTCCCCTCAGGTGAAGTCAACAAGATCGTACCCTTAAAAAATGCCAAGGCATCTAACCTGCCGACCGTTCTCAACGGCCGCGGCAAGATGAGCGAGCAGGTCATCACCCGGGTCTTTCGCCTGAAGTACCTTGATGCAAGCATCGTTGGACCAACCGTCCTGATTCCCTTGATGCCGAGCTACGCCAATGTCGCCGCCTATGCGCCAAGCAACAGCCTGATCATTACCGATACCGGGTCCAACATCGAACGCCTGGCCAAGATCATCCACGAGCTCGACCAACCGGACTCGGAAGGCCTGATCGAGATCGTGCCGCTGGTGAACTCCAGCGCCGAAGAGCTCGCCAAGATTCTCAACGAGGTCATGAGCCAGCCGGCGTCCGCGCCCGCCAGGCGCAGAAGGTCGACCCAGGCGGGTGCCGCAAATGAGCCTGTCACCAAGATCATCCCCTATCCTGCAGGACGCTCGCTGATCCTCCTGGCCAGTGGCGATGACATGGCGATCATCAAGGGCCTGATTGCCCAGATGGACCAGGAAATGAGTGGGGCCCGTTCCAATATCAATCTCTTCTACCTGGAAAATGCCGATGCGGTCACCCTGGCGGCGACCCTCAACGAAATTCTGACCGGTATCAAAACAGAAGCCAGGACGGCCGAAAAGGGTGCGGCAGGTAGCCCCTTGTCTGCCGGGCCGGTGACCATTACGGCAGACAAACCGACCAACTCGCTGATCATCAATGCCAACCCAGACGACTACCGAACGATCGAAGAGATTATTACGAAGCTCGATATCAAGCGCAAACAGGTCTATGTCGAGGCGCTGATTCTGGAACTCTCCATGGATGCCACCCAGCGGCTCGGCGTTTCCCTGCAGGGTGCCGCGAATGTCGGCGATGACAGCCTGATTATCGGCAGCAGCAACCAGAACACAGGCCCGGTCGGCATTGGAGACGCTATTGCTACCGGCGCAGCAGGTTTGCCTTCCCTGCTGACCCAGGCCGTCGACGGGCTGCTGGCCGGCGGCTTTTTCAATCCGATCACCGTCACCGGCCCTGACGGTGTCAAGCGCACAGTGCCATCCCTTTCCGTGCTGATCGATATTTCCAAAACCGACAGTGATGTCAACCTGCTGTCAGCGCCGCGTCTACTCACCTCCGACAACGAAGAGGCAGAGATCATCGTCGGCTCCAACGTGCCGATTATCACTGGCCGTTTGACCGATACCGGCTCCAGCGACGGCCTGGCCCAAAGCGTCTCAGTGGAACGCCAGGACGTTGCCCTGATCCTGCGTTTTACGCCACAGATTACCGAAGGTGATCTGGTCCGCCTGAACGTCTACCAGGAAATCACCGATATCGCTCCTGCCACCCAGGCCCTGGTTGCCAGCGTCGGCAGCCCCAGTGATGTTGGTCCGACTTTCACCAAGAGAGTCCTGCGCAATACGGTCCTGGTTGAAAATAACAGAACCGTGGTGCTCGGCGGCCTGATCGACACTAATGTCATCGAATCGGTGACCAAGGTGCCCTTCCTGGGTGACATCCCCTTTCTCGGCTGGTTGTTCAAGCGTTCATCGACCCAGGAAGAAAAGACCAATCTGTTGATCTTCATCAATCCGACCATTATCAAGGATGCAGAGGACCTCGAACGTGTAACCGGTCGTAACCGCACGGCGGCCAGGGGCTTCCTCACCGAAAAGGTCATTAACGCCGTGCCGGAAAATTTCTTTGGTGAGATGGACAAAGAAGGGAACACAACCTTGCCAGAGGGACAAACAACTGAGAATCCCGAGACACAGGGTGCGAGCCAGGCGGACAGATCAGCGGCCGATGATACACAAGGCGAGGCTTCCCAGTGAACTCTGCCGATGGAACTCAATTCGGGCAACCAATGACTTTACCCCATCTTCCCGGGAAGTAACTCAGCATGCATAACTGGCGGCGTATAGGTGAAATACTGCAACAAGATTTCGAGGTTGATCAGAAGCGGATTGACGCGGCCCTGACGGAACAGCTGCAGAGCGGCGAGCGCCTCGGTCAGATCCTCATCAAGTTGAAAGTGCTGGACAGCGTGATTCTGGCCAAGGCACTGGCGGTTCAGTTCGAACTGTCCTACCTGGAGACGATTGCCGAGGAATCGGCAGCCGAGGATCTGTTCGATATCATTCCGATTGGCTTTGCCAAGGAATACCGAATCTACCCTCTAGAGAGGCTCAACGGCCGTCTGCAGGTGGCTGTTGCCGACCCCATGGACTCCCGTCCGCTCAACGATCTGAGCACTCTGACCGGGGAGGACATCGAGCCCTGCGTCGCAACTCCTGAAGAAATTTTGCGCGCCATCAATCGCGGCTATGAAAAACAGGCCGGAGACTCCAGCGAGGTGATCGAGGAAATCGAGGAGAAGACGGCCGGAGACCTGGTCCGCGACCTGGAACCAACGGATCTGATCGATGCCTCGGACGAAGCGCCGATCATCCGTTTTGTCAACAGCCTGATCACCCAGGGTTACAAGGAGCGGGCCAGCGATATACACATTGAGCCGTTCGAACGGGACCTTGTGGTCCGTTATCGTATCGACGGTATTCTTTATGAAGTGCTCCATCCGCCACTGAAAGCCCACCCTGGGATCGTCTCCCGCATCAAGATCATGTCCCAGCTGAACATTGCCGAAAAACGTCTGCCTCAGGATGGCCGGTTCCGGGTGCGGGTCGCTGGACGCGATATAGATATTCGCGTTTCAACCCTGCCAACAGCTTTTGGTGAACGGGTTGTATTGCGCCTGCTCGATAAAACCTCGAACATTCTCTCTCTTGAGGAAATTGGCCTGGGTAGCACTCTGTTGAACCAGTTCGAGGGGATGATCAACAAAAACCACGGAATTTTCCTGGTCACCGGACCGACCGGTTCCGGTAAAACCACCACTTTGTACGCGGCGCTGACCCGCCTGAACAGTCGCGAAAAGAATATCATCACGGTCGAAGATCCGATTGAGTACCAGCTGCCGGGTGTCGGCCAAATTCAGGTCAACCCAAAGATCGACCTGACCTTCGCTAACGGTTTGCGTTCGATCCTGCGCCAGGATCCCGACATCATCATGGTCGGTGAGATCCGCGACCGCGAGACTGCCGAGATTGCAGTACAGTCGGCCCTGACTGGCCATATGGTCTTTTCAACCCTGCACACCAATAATGCTGCTGGAGCCCTGACCCGGTTGGTGGAAATGGGGATCGAACCTTTTCTGGCGGCCTCAAGCATCGTCGGTATCCTTGCCCAGCGCCTGGTGCGCAAAATCTGCCCGCACTGCAAGGAAGCAGTCTCGCCACCGACCGAACTTCTGGATCAGCTTGGAGATGAATGCACCCTGCCTGCCAATCCACAATTCTACCAGGGCCGAGGATGTTCCCGCTGCATGAATATCGGCTATTGGGGACGCAGCGGCATCTATGAACTGCTGCCTATCGACGAAACCGTTCGTGAACTGCTCCTGCAGGACAAAGACGCAGCCACGATCAAGCAGGCGGCTTTGCGACAAGGCATGCAAAGCCTGCGCTCGGCCGGCGTGGCCCAAGCCCTTGAAGGAGTGACCTCTCTTGAGGAGGTCCTGCGCGTGACCCAGGAGGAGGTTTAGAGTTGCCGTTATTCGAGTACTCAGGTCTCGATAATCAGGGACGCAAAAAAACCGGGACCATAGACGGCCCCGGGCGCAAGGTGGTGACCCAGCAGCTGAGCGATCAGGGCATCTACCTGACCGATTTGCGGGAAACAGGGGCACAACGGGTTCGCAAGCTGTCGTTCCGATTCGGGATGGCACGCAAACTTCCGACCGGCGAACTTGCCGCTGCGACCCGCCAAATGGCGACCCTTCTGGGTGCTGGTCTGTCACTGGATGATGCCCTCAACACCGTCAATGAGCAGACAGATCAGCCACTGCTGTCCAAAACTTTTGCCAAGGTTCGCGAGCATGTTGTGCAAGGGGGAACACTCCATGAAGCCCTGGCTGCCCATCGGCATATTTTTCCAGACCTGTTCATCAATATGATCCAGGTCGGTGAGGACAGCGGAACACTTGACCGGACCATGTATCGACTGGCCGATTTTCTCGAAAGCCAGGCCCGCATGCGTGCCCGGGTCCAGGCCGCCCTGGCCTACCCGTTGCTGATGACTCTTGTTGGTAGCGGTGTGTTGGTTTTCCTGTTCGTGTTTGTTATTCCCAAGATCACCACGATGCTGAACGAGCTTGACAGGGCGCTGCCATGGCCGACGCTCCTGCTGATTACCCTGACGGATTTTCTGGCCAGATGGTGGTGGCTGCTCGGGCTGTTGCTGGTGGTGGCGGTGCTTGCCTTGAAACGCTATCGTGACTCAACGCGGGGCCGCGAGCACATCGATTCACTGCTCCTGAAAGCCCCACTGTTCGGTCGTTTGCAACTGCTGATTGTCACCGCCCGTTTCGCCCGCACCCTGGGCACTTTACTGGAGAGCGGTGTGCCTTTGCTCAAGGCCCTTGATATCGCGCGCAATCTTCTATCCAATCGGATCCTGAACCAGGCGATCGAAACCGTCACGCTTCGGGTTCAGGAGGGCACGGGCCTGGCCTTGTCGCTTAAGGAGACAACTGTCTTCCCACCAATGCTGGCCCAACTTACGGCGGCCGGTGAGAAAAGTGGCAAACTCGAAGAGATGCTGTTCCGGGTTGCTGACACCTACGAGCATCAGACCGATCTGTCCATGACCGGCATGCTTTCGCTGCTCGAACCGTTGATGATCCTGGTGATGGGTGGGATTGTCGGCTTCGTGGTCCTGGCGATTTTGCTGCCGATCTTCGAGGCCAGTCAGGGGTTTGGGTAAGGGGCTGAAACGTTGAATGGGCTTCGCCCGCAGATAAGCGCTGATAAGCGCTGCACGCGTTGAACTGTTGAACTGTTGAACTGTTGAACTGTTAAATTGTTTAAACCGTTCAACGATTCAACAGCACTGCAGGTGCGATCAATAAGCTGTAATTAAGGAGATTGAATTTTTATGCAAACAACAAAGTTACACGACAATCGCGGCTTCACCCTGATTGAGATCATGGTCGTGGTGGTTATCCTCGGCATACTGGCCGCTATCGTTGTGCCCCGTCTTCTCAGTCGTCCGGACGAGGCCAAGGTGACCAAGGCCAAAGTTGACATGAAAAGCATCGAAGAGGCCCTCGGTTTGTTCAAGCTCGACAACGGGTTTTACCC
>JAOUDB010000636.1 GCA_029859485.1 Desulfuromonadales bacterium
CATCTCTTCAAGGAAGTCTTCTGCGGCCGGTGAGAGCAAGGCCATGAAATCCCGGTTGTCGAGTTGCTCGGCAGCCAGTGCGCGTTGCACGTCCGCGGCAGTCATGGCCTCAATCTCGGCAATAACCTGCAACGGGTCGTATTTTTGGATGACCTCTTTAAAGCTCATTAGGATTCAAATCCGTTCGGTTGACGATAAGTTGAAAGTATTAAAGCGTAACGCAAAGGCGCAAAGATAATTAGCAAGACGCAAAGAAAGCCACTTCAAAAAGCGAGAAGAGTAACCCTTTGCGTCTTTGCGTTAATTTTTTATCTGTTTGGTTAGCTTCTCAAAAATCCTGTCAGTGGACTGCTTGCTTCGGCTTTGTCCTGCTGCTTGCCAAGCCCGGCAAGGTAGGCTTCGCGACCGGCTTCGACACCTTTTTTGAAGGCGACGCCCATGGCCCCCGGATCGCGGGCAACGGCCAGAGCGGTGTTGACCAGGACTGCATCGGCTCCCATCTCCATCGCCTCTGCGGCGTGGGAGGGCGCCCCGAGTCCGGCATCGACCACAACCGGTACTATCGCTTGTTCAATGATGATGGCGATATTGTCGCGTGTACGAAGGCCCTTGTTGGTGCCTATCGGAGCGCCGAGGGGCATCACCGTCGCGGTGCCAACCTCCTGCATGTGCTTGGCGAGTACCGGATCAGCGTTGATGTAGGGCAGGACGATAAAGCCTTCTTTGACCAGAACTTCTGCGGCTTTCAATGTTTCGATCGGGTCGGGAAGCAGGTAGTAAGGGTCGGGAGTTACCTCCAGTTTGATCCATGGTTCACAGCCTGCTGCGCGGGCGATGCGAGCAAGGCGGATCGCTTCTTCAGCGTCACGGGCGCCGCTGGTGTTTGGCAGCAACAGGTAACGCTTGGGGTCGATGTGGTTGAGCAGGCTGTCCTGTGGGTTGTCGACGTCAACCCGACGTAGCGCAACAGTAACGATCTCGCTGCCGGAACCTTCCATTGAAGCCACCATCGCCTCGTTGGATGCAAATTTTCCGGTTCCGACCATCAGGCGTGAGTTGAAGGAACGCCCGGCAATAATCAATTCGTCCATATTAACCTCGAGAAGAAGGGAACGCGGGACACAGAACGTAGGACGCGAAAAGCTTTTGACTCCCCCCGAACCTCGTACCCCGAACCTCGTCCCGGTTTTTAACCGCCCCCGACGAAGTGGATGACTTCCAGAGCGTCGCCATTGTTTAAAGGCATCTCTGCCAGTCGCTGGCGCGGGATGATGTTGTTGTTATGCTCGACGACGACCTGCATACAATCAAGCTGCATTTGATCCAACAGTTCCTGAATGCAGATGCCGTCCTGAATCTCACGGGCTTTGCCGTTGAAGATGATGTCCATCTAGAGCTTTCCTTCTTTGTCCGGAGGTTCGCCCAACAGAAGGCGTAGTACCGCGTTAGCTTGGTGATGAGCGGCCACTCCGACGCGGGGAGCCATAAGGCCGGTACCCGGTGCGGCTGCTGTGGTGGCATCGCCACAAAGATAAAGATTCCTGGCGACTTGTTGGGTCAGAACGGTATTCGCCGGGCCATAGCCTGCCATGCCGGAGCCGGTCACCATTGGTCTGTCCGGGAACCTTTCTGCAAAGTTTTCGATCAGCATAACTTTCTGGTCTGCGAGGTCAAAGGCTTCCACCAGGACCTGGGCATGACCAAAGATTTCTGCGATGTTCTCAGGAGTCAAGCGCAGGTGGCAGGCCGTCACGCGGACGTGCGGGTTGATACGTGCCAGTGTGTCGCGAAGGGCATAGACTTTTGGCAGCCCGATCTGATCAATAAAGTATTGCTGTCGATTCAGGTTGGAAGGCTCAACGAGATCGAAGTCGGCAATAATCAGGTGGCCTATTCCGGTTCTGGCCAGGGCTATCGCTATGGCAGAGCCAAGGCCACCGACACCGGCAATGCCGATGGTTGCACCTTTGACCGTTGCATGGACGCCCGGGGTGTGGCGGGCTGTCATCAGGGC
>JAOUDB010000635.1 GCA_029859485.1 Desulfuromonadales bacterium
AGGTGGGCAATGGTCGGGCGATTCAGGCTTGGCAGAAGATTGACTATTGGCTCAATCTTGTCTCCGGGGGCATTCATTTTCAGCCCAACCATCCCTTCAGCACGGAGTGCAGATTTCAGCATGGTGTAAATGCGCTCAATCTTAGCTCTTTTCCATGGGTCCGCCCAGGCCTCCTTGTTGGCAATCAGGACGGGTACGGATTCCATCAACTCACAGATAATGCGCAGATTGTTGGCCTTGATTGTTGAGCCGGTCTCCGTGACTTCAACAATCGCTTCGCACAAACCTTTGAGGATTTTGGCTTCCGTTGCTCCCCATGAGAATTCGACGTCCACCGGGATGTTGCGTTCGGCAAAGTAGCGTTTGGTGAAGCCGACCAGCTCGGTCGAAATGGTGGCACCCGCCAGGTCTTCCGGTCTCTCTACTTCGGAGTCTGGACCGACGACCAGTACCCAGCGGGCCGGGCGGCGTGACACTTTGGAGTAGACCATCTCTCCGACTTCGACGACGTCGGAGTCGTTTTCGCGAACCCAGTCACGGCCGGCAATGCCGACATCGAGTTTGCCGCGCTCCAAGATCTTGGCCATCTCCTGAGGGCGAACCAGACTGCATTTCAACTCATCATCATCGCTGGTGGGAAAGTAGCTGCGTGAAGAGGTCTTTATTTTCCACCCTGCTTTCGCAAGGAGTTCAACGGTCGCATTTTCCAGGCTTCCTTTCGGAAGGCCGAATTTGAGTTCGTTTGTCATTGTCAAACCTCAATAAAGGCTATGGCCACGGAGTCATAGAAACACAGAGAAAAGACTTTAACCAATCAGGGTCGTTTGAGCTGTTAACCCAAAGCTTTTGTTTCTCTCCGTGCCTCTTTGCCTCTGTGGCAAAAGATTATTTTTTCTTGTAAACCTCGTCAGGATCGAAGAGCGGGTTAGAGTGTTCCACCCACTGGTCGTCTTCCCAGCGGACGTAGAAACAACTGCGATTTCCTGTATGGCAGGCTGCCGGTCCGTTCTGCTTGACCTTGATGACCACGGTGTCGGCATCACAATCAGTCAATATCTCGACGACGTCCTGAGTGTTGCCGGACTCCTCTCCTTTCATCCAGTACTTTTGGCGGGTGCGGCTGTAGAACCAGGTCTTGCCATCGCGCAAAGTGTTGTTGAGAGTTTTTTCGTCCATGAAGGCGACCATGAGAACTTCACCACTTTCATGGTCCTGGATAATCGCGGGGATCAGGCCCCCCATCTTTTCAAAATCTATCTTAATCACAATCGTGTACCTCCCGGGTAAATTAGTGGAAGCTTTTTAATACCTGCTCATGGTGATGGTGTCAACTTTTAGGGGCGTGTTCTTTTTCTGAAGAGAACTTTTGGGCGGTTATGAGTTGGTTGTTACTGGATGATATACTCCCGAACCGAGCAGGCAGGTCCGGAGCAGCAGTCTAACACTACGGTTTCGATCGATTCGGTTTTGTTCTGGTAACTTGACCGGAACGGAACAATAACGTATTCGCCCTCGGGAGAAAGACTAAAGGTTGTTCTGTCGCTGACATTATTGAACTCTCGGGAGATGAGAGGGCCGTAAGAGGCTCTGATGACCTGCTGCCGGGTTTTCCAACGGGCCTGATCGTTGAAAGCCTGGAAAAGAGATGAAATGGCGTGCCAGGATTCCTCGTTCTGGCCCTGGTCAAGTTGCTTCAAAAGCCCCTTGCCTGGTTTTCTGCCTGGTTTTGCGACAGAAGGGCGGTGTCTGCCGGTATGGCAAGAGAGATAAGCAATATCGCTGTTAGAGGCAAAGTTCTGTAGCCTTTAAACATGTTCCGCCGGATTCAGAGCTGTGTCCTTTAAAGGAGTACAGGTCTGTAGACATTCCTGCATGTTAGCAGACGTATCTAAAAAAATTGTCACAGGTGTTGTGAACAAATTCAATTGTCATGTCTATGGATTGATTTCCTCCAGTTTTTTCAATAGATCCCGGGGTTCAGGCCGGTTCGTATGATCGACACTGATATCGGCAT
>JAOUDB010000149.1 GCA_029859485.1 Desulfuromonadales bacterium
AGTGGCAGGACCAGTATGAGCTGGACTAAGTTTGTTTCCATCCTGAACGTCCGGATGGGTATGTTTAACTTCAGGGGGAGCCATTCATGAGTCTGGAAAACATATCAAAATTGCGCCTTTGGGTTTATCGCCTGATCGCCTTTCTGTTTATACCACTCGTGCTTATCCTCTGCATTGAAGGTGGACTTCGATTGATTGGTGTGGGGCATCCTGTTGATTTTACAAACACCTGTGCTATCGATGGAGAAGATTATTTTTGTGGCAACCCCCGGTTTGTCGAACAGTTTTTCCCAGCACAAATAGCAAGGCAACCTGTCTCTTTCGCTTACCCTCAGGTAAAATCTGCTGGAACCTTCCGTATCTTTATACTTGGGGCTTCTGCAGCACAGGGTGACCCTGAACACTCTTATGGTTTCTCGCGCATTCTTAAAGTTCTGCTCAGCGAAAGATTCCCCTCGATCAACTTTGAAATCATCAACACCGCCATCACCGCAACTAATTCCCATGTCGTTCTGCCGATCGCCAAAGAGGTAAGTCAGCACCAACCTGACATGGCAATCATCTACCTGGGAAATAATGAAGTCGTCGGTCCTTTTGGTGCCGGGACTATTTTTTCACGCTTATCGCCAAATCTCACCTTGATCCGCGCGGGGATTCAAATAAAAGCAACCCGAATCGGTCAAGCCATGCAGACCATCATCGGTAAGGTTGGCAGTAAAACGGCACCAAAGAAGTGGCAAGGGATGGAAATGTTCCTGGGCAACCAGGTGCGGTCTGACTCTGCGGCACTTGAGGCAGTGTACAGCCATTACCAAGAGAATCTTTCTGACATTATCAACACTTTTAAAGACAAAGAGATACCTGTTGTCGTGAGCACCGTAGGAAGCAATCTGAAAGACTTTCCACCGCTCGCCTCTCAACATAGTCTATCACTACAAGCAGACGAAATTATCCAGTGGGAGAAGTGGTATAACGAAGGCATTAGACAGTTTCAAGCCGACGAGATAGAAGCGGCGTTATCTAGTTTCCTGCAGGCGGAGCAAATCGATGAAAGCTATGCAGGCCTGCAATTTTTCATCGGCCAGTCGTATCTCAAAGAAGCTGAATATTCCGCTGCAAGAAAGCACTTTGAACTTGCGCTGGATCTCGACACCTTGCGCTTTCGAGCCGACAGCCGTATTAACGACGTAGTTCGATCTGTCGTTGAGGAGACATCCGACAGCGGTGTTTATCTAGTTGATGCGGTCAATCGATTAAACGAGCAAAGTCCGCACAATATTCAAGGCGAAGAGTTATATTATGAACATGTACATTTGAATTTCCATGGCAATTACCTGGTCGCACGTGCCCTTGCCGAAAAGGTTTTACTCTCTATGCCCGCAGAGAAGAAGAACGACAAAAGGATGGCCTTTTTAAAAGAGCAAGAATGTGCCGATCTGCTGGCACTTAGTCACTTTGATCAATTGAGGGTTGAAAAAGATTTACTGCAAAGACTTGAGAAGCCACCGTTTAGCAATCAGGCGGGGCACGATGAAAGGTTAAGAAAGCTTTCTTCAAAAATTGCCGTCTCAGAAGAAGCCCTCACCGCAAAAGCACTTGCAGATGACGACAGCCTGTACATGCAGGCAATTCAATCAGCAGATGAGGACCCCTGGTTACATTACAATTACGGCATCTTCTTAAAAGAACGGAAGAAAAGCCAAGCAGCAATAATACAATTTAAAGAATTCGTAAACTTGTTACCTCAAAGCTACAAAGGGCATCATGAGCTTGCTGTCATGCTTGCCGGTTCTGGTCGCTTCGAACAGGCCCTACCTCATTATCAGACCGCGATAGATCTGATCCGCATCACAGAGACTCGAACAGAATTGCGCCTTTTGTATGCGTATGCCCTGGCTCGATTAGGTCGATATGAAGAAAGTGTGGCCGTCTACGAGGAAGCTTTAGCAGAAGATCCATCCTCCGCGGTAGATCTTTACCATGCCATGGCCAAGATAAGATTAAAGACAGGCCATTTAACAGAGGCTTTGGCTCTTTTGGAAGAGGCAATCACAGCAAACAATGGAGCAGGAGAGATTCCTGACATATTTTTTAATTATGGACATGTTTTAAAACAGCTCAAAAAAACAGATCAATCTATCGCGGCCTACAAAGAGGCAATAAAGACATACGAAAAAGAGCTTGAAACAGCTGATGATAGCGATAAGGAAACCCTGCTGGTCGTATCAGGTCGTAGCTATTTCGAGACAGGTAAGATTGCCGAAGGAAGCCATTATCTTCAACAAGCAATTCAAAAAAATCCTGCAAAACTAGATTATCATTTGACACTCATAACGGCGCTGGCAAGAAACGGTCGGCAGATGGAAGCACTTAAGTTTACGGATCAAGCCTTAATAACCATGGCCGAGTTTAACAGACCTGTTGCAATAGCAAAGCTACAGGGTATCAAGAACCAGATCGCCAACAGATAGCAACATAATGCCTGCTTTTAGCATTACAACAATCACTACCTGCCACTGATCAGCCTGTGCGCGTCCACGTGACATTCCAAGCAATTCTGATGTTTACTATGAATAACCTGGGAATGCGGCAAACCATGACAATCCTGACAAGCAGGGGTTGATGGATGTTGCCCCTTATGGCAAGAGACGCAGTTGATCCCGACATGGTTCGTATTTGTCTCAGCAAGATTACGGGCCGCCTCTTGATGACAAACTCTACAGAATGAAGCTGGGAGGTAACCAGACGGCACTATCTGCAATGGTTGGTGAGCTTGGTGGCAACGAAAACAGTCTGTAACAGACTGTTCTTCCAGATGTGGCCCATGACATTCCAGGCATTCTGGAATCTCTTTATGGTGGTTATGACAGCGATTACAATAGAGTTCGGAGTGGCGACTGGGTGACGTAGCCATCCCCTGCCACACATCCGAATGACAAGACAGACATTCCTCTCTCGCAGGCTTGAGAGGATCGCGTAAATGGGTCATCGGCATGTGTGGGTTCATGTGGCAATGCAGGCAATCGCCAATCTGATAATGCTGTTGCCCGTCATGGCAAACAATGCAGTCCTTGATTGTGTCTGTTGAATCAGGTAAGTGTCGAGGATGGCAATCCAGACAGGAGATTTCCGTGGTGTGCTTACTACCGTCAGCTACGACCTGGTTTATTTGAGCAACATGGCATTTAGCACAATCAAAAGGTTGTACTTCAAGAGCGGCAGCACTCGAAATTATTGAGAACAAGCTGATGAGCATCAGGGAGAGAGGGTATAGACAGAAAAGGCGGCAACAACTCTTCTTCTGCACTGCGTGGATTCCCATAAATGTCCTCAAAGAGGTTTCTGATTGCCAGCCAATATCTATGTTGGAGCACCCTGCCGTTAGGAATATGCCTGTAAAAAAATGGGAATATTCCCACTTTTATCGTACTGTTTACGAATATTTTTGCTGTATTGAGATGTGTTTGAAAATAAAAAAGAAACAAAGTTCATCGGTTTCAATTTTCTTGCTGCCTCATTTTTCATAACGCTAAGCAAGTCCTTCAGCCACAATCCTATTTGATAAGTCTCTCCACTGCAGATCCCCGTGAATAGAGCATCAACCAGCGAACGAGCGACATTGCCGTGGGATAAAGCTTATACAGTGCCTGTCTGTATAAACTGCCTCAATCGCCGCATCCAGCAGTACTCTAAAGAGATATTTCATCGTCCTGCCCCCTTAACTTATTGTCTAATGAAGCAGAAACCATAAAGGCTCCCACTTAAGGTTAAATAGCAAGCGGCATGCCACGAACTGTCATCGTGGTTTCTGAAAAGCGACTTCAGGGCATAGATGTACCCCTACCATTCACTACCATTTCCCAGGACAAGGCAACCCATTCCGACGACTCTTTATGAGGAATGTCCAATCTGGAACAACTCTTGCTACATCTAATCAGTGGCTTTGACATGCAATTGATCTTATGGAGGACAACATGAAAGACTCTCTTCTGAAAATCCTTGCGGTCGATGACGATCAGCTCATTCTCTGGGCCCTGGAGCGAGCCTGTAAAGGACGAGAGCTTGACGTCAAAACAGCAAACACGGCAGAACAGGCACTGGCCGCGATTGAGAAGAGTCATTTTGACCTCTTCCTGATCGACTTCAACTTGCGGGACAAAGACCAACTGGAACTACTGGAAGCGATTGATTCATGCTGCCCCTATGTACCAATCATCATCATGACTACCACTGATGCAGAATCTTGCGAACTCAATGATCTCATCAGGTCAACACGAAAAAAGGGTGCCTGGCACATTCTGGAAAAACCTTTCAGCCTCGACAAGATGATCAGTTTTATAGAGGTGATCTTCCAGGATCAGGGCAATGTCAAAGTCTGCCTGAATTCACTCACCCACAATTATGACCAGGAGAAGAGACAAAAGCTTCGTCGCCCCTATGTCCAAGTGGTGAACTTTTCCTACAAAGCAATTGTCGACGGCGTTTCAAGGAGAGTTGTGTCGAAGGGTATCCTGACGGATATCAGCGATAGCGGATCCTGTTTGCTGGCCCATGAACAGCTGCAACCGGACCAGGTGATCAGCTTCGAAGATGAGGACTTAAAGCAGTGTGGATTCATATCCTGGAGTGTGCCGATTGAAGAAGAAACTTTTCGCTGCGGATTACAATTCTTCTGATCTTTACAGGTGCAGTTTCTAATACCTATGCAGGGATTAGTACCTAGCCTAAAACTTGACTAAGTAGCTCAAATCATTTATTAATTACAGTCAATTAAGGGTTACACAGATTGCTCATGCTTTAGTTGCATAAACCTGACAAGAAACAGGAAGCATCAGATGAAATGTACCAAGCGTTGTCCACTCACTTCGATCGCCAGCATCGTAATGGCTATGTTGTGCCTGTTTATCCTCCTGCTGACTGGCTGCGACCAACAAAAGCATAAGCCCTCGCTCAAAACTCCAAAAACAGACCTTGAAAAACTCACCATCGGATTGATTCCGGAGCAGGATATTTTCACCCAAAAAAAACGCTACAAGCCGCTAATGGCCTATCTTTCCGAACAGATCGGCGTGCCGATCGAAACCAATATCCTCTCACGTTATGGCAACATCATCGACAACTTCACCGAGCTTGGCCTGGATGGAGCTTTCTTCGGCAGTTTTACAGGGGCTATGACAATAAAGAAGCTGGGCGTTGAGCCATTAGCCCGCCCGCAATACATAGGCGGTGCCTCCACTTACTACGGGATGGTTTTTGTCAAAAAAGGCAGTGGCATCAGAACCGCTGAAGATATGCGAGGCAAACAGCTGGTTGTTGTCGATAGAGCAACTACGGCTGGGTATCTGCTGCCTCTGGCCTATTTCAAAGCTCTCGGCATTGAGGACTATAAAAGCTGGTTTAAAGAATATTATTTCAGCGGCACCCACGAAGATGCCATCAACGACGTTTTGAACGGCAGGGCCGACATTGGCGCTGCAAAAAACACCGTTTTCTACAGGATGGCGACAGAGAATAAACGGGTCTCCAAGGAACTGGAAATTCTTGCAACCTCCCCTTACGTGCCCGCCAATGGCTTGGCGGTTAGGAACGACCTAACTGAAGAACTCAAAAAAAGCTTACTGCGGTTGCTACTGGACATGCACAAAAACAGCCAGGGACGTGAGGTTCTGGATGGTTTAATGATAGAAAAATTCATTGAGACTAGCGAAGCGGATTACCAACCCGTGCTCGACTATGCCACCAGCATCGGACTCGATTTAGAAACCTATAACTACCTTAACAACTGACAGGATAGCCATTCATGAGAAAACATGTCCTGCTCGGTTTAGCATTGATGCTCTTCTGCTTCATAACAGGCGGAATCTATATTGTCACGTCAATCAAAGAAGTGACCGGCAAACTGGAAAATGTGAGTTCCTTCCATCAGGTTGAGTTCAAACGCGCCAACCTTGAACACCATATCAAAGCCGTTCAGTCAAACCTGTTATTGCAGGGTTCACCTCACAATAAAAGTTTTGGAGACTCAGTCAAACTCATCGAGAACATGGAAAAAGCGACTGATATCTGTATGAGTTGTCACCATACAGAGGCTGTCAGCACGAAATTGCAGGGGCTGAAGAGATCGATCGAGCATTACATGAAACTGCTCAGCCGCACCTTAACCTTTCGCGCCAACAATGAACGTCTGGAGAATGCGCGGAGCATGGCCTTTTCTCAAGGTGAAGAGATCCTCCGCACTGTCAAATCGTTATCAGTCGCTTCTGCCGACAAGATTTCCTCACGAATTACCAAAATCCACAAAGACATTAACAGAGCCAACAACATACTGATCGCCTGCCTTATCCTTGGCCCGATTGCCATTTTCATCATTACTGTCTTTTTCCTGAAACGTTTTACCGGCTCGATCAGTACTCTCATTGAAGCCACCCACACCTTGGAAAAAGGCAATCTCGATTTTCGTGTATCAGAAAACCTCAAAGATGAATTCCTCACTCTATCTAAAGCCTTCAATCGTATGGCCGTATCTATCCAGAATGAACACAATAACTTCGAATCGGTCTATATGCTCTATCAGACTCTGTTTGAAAGTGCCGGTGATGCAATCATGATCACCAGCCTGGGAAAAGAGGCCTTAGGCACTATCATATCGGCCAACAAGGCCTCTTCGGACCTTTACGGCTACGACATCGATGAACTGGTAGGAATGGATATCGCGAGACTGGTTCCGCCGG
>JAOUDB010000637.1 GCA_029859485.1 Desulfuromonadales bacterium
CAAAAGCGAGAATAGTCACCCTTTGCGTCTTTCCTGGCTTTTCTTAGCGTCTTTGCAAAGGTCTTTTGATTTCAGCCTTTGCTGTTTTGGTGTAAAGACGTATTTCCTTATGTTTGGGTATAGCCCCGTTTTGTTTGCCGAAAGCATTCAACGCAGAGACGCAGGGACGCAGAGGAAAACTTTTAAACCAAAAAGCTATTTACCACCCGTTCGTTACTCTCACTCGAGTCACAGAGAACACAGAGAGATTCAAAAGATGTTAGCTTTTCTCTGTGTCACTGTGACTCTGTGGTGAAAGTTTCTATCTGGAAACCGGGACAGTAACATGAAGCCATTGGTCATCGGATTGGGACAATGCTCCCTCGACATACTCGGTCAGGTTGACAACTATCCAGCGCTTGATGAGAAAGCCGAGTTGAATTCTTTGCTGGTTCAAGGTGGTGGCCCGGTCGCAACGGCACTGGTGACGTTGTCTCGCCTGGGTGTGCCGGTTGCAATTGTCGGTGCTGTGGGTGATGACGACTTCGGTCGGCAGATTCGCGAGGGATTGTTTCAGGAAAACGTCGATTGCACCTACCTGCTCCAATCACCACAAAGTTCAAGTCAGGTTGCTTTTGTGACTGTCGATGCTCAGGGTCATCGCAATATTTTCTGGCATCGCGGAACGGCCCACCCCGTTATTCCGGAAGGGTTGCCAGGCCTGCTGGCAGATTCTGTCCGTATCCTGCATCTGGATGGATTGCATCTCGACCCGGCGATTGCTGCGGCGAAACTGGCTCGGCGGCAGGCCGTTACGACGGTTCTCGACGCTGGCACGCTGCGCCCGGGTATCGAAGACCTTCTGCCATTTATTGATCACCTTGTCGTGAGTGAAAAATTTGCACGCCACTTTATTGGTAAGAAGGATCCTGAGGCCGCTATCCGAGGTCTGCTTAGCTATGGTGCGGTCGCGGTCACTGTTACCATCGGCCGCTCTGGCAGCCTTAGTATGGGCAAAGGCGTGCTCCCCATTCATCAACCGGCCTTTGCTGTTAGGGCCATAGATACGACCGGCTGTGGTGATGTCTTTCATGGTGGCTATATCTACGGTTTGCTGCAAGATTGGTCTCTCGAAAGGACCCTTCGTTTTGCTGCGGCTTGTGCGGCTCTGAAAACTCGGGCTTTAGGCGGGAGAACGTCCATCCCGAAGTTGCAGGAAGTGGAGAGCTTTCTGTCGTGTCAGGATGAACACCCAACGCCGGAAGCGATCGGTTGACTTGACGGCCCGCTTCCTTTATCAATGCATTTATGACTAAATTTATTCAGAAATATGCTCTGTTCATACTTCTTCTCATGCTTTCTGCATGCGGTGAACCGTCTTACCATGTCCGGGTTCTGGACACCCCCTCATCGACTTCTTCGCCAACGGGCAAGGTTAAGCCAACGCAAAGAGCTTACGAGGTCAATGGCCAGAGATACCAGCCGATCCCTTCGGCGCATGGCTTCACTGAGAAGGGGATTGCCAGCTGGTACGGCAAGAAGTTTCATGGTCGCAAAACCAGTAACGGTGAAACTTACGATATGTATGCCATGACGGCTGCTCATAAGACCTTGCCGATGAACGTGCACCTGAAAGTCACCAACCTCGAAAACGGTCGTTCCACGGTTGTCCGGGTCAATGATCGCGGGCCTTTTGTCAGAAGCCGTATCATTGATCTCTCGTACTCTGCCGCTAGCGAGTTGGGAGTGGTGGGGCCGGGAACGGCAAAGGTAAGTATTGAGGCCCTTGGCTACCAGGACAAAGGACCCACCGGGAGCGCACCTCACTACACGCAACTGGACAGCTATGATGTCGGACCGTTTATGATCCAGATAGGAGCCTTTACCGTGAAGGAGAATGCAGACCGCTTGGCTGAAAAGCTCAAAGGGCAGTATGGCAGCTCCTCCGTTGTCGCAGGGTGGGTGAACGGGCAGAAGTTTTATCGGGTCAGAGTTGGTCTGTTTAATGCCATGGCCAAAGCTTCCCAA
>JAOUDB010000150.1 GCA_029859485.1 Desulfuromonadales bacterium
TTGAACATACAACAATGAAAGAATACGCTCACGAGCGCTCTTGTCGTCGTCTATTTCAGACATGTCGCTAGCCACTGATACTAGCTTCCATTTTCGGTTCCAGTAATCCTGATACCTTGCGTCGTAACTGGCTCGGGTCTCAGGATTTGAGAGTACCTCGTAAGCCTCGACGATCTTTATAAATTGGTCATTGTTTGTTTGGTCGGAGTGATCAGGATGTAACTTCTTGGCGAGATGCCGAAAGATGCGTTCAATGGTCTCGGTATCTGCGTTAGAGCTAAGTTGCAGCAAATCGTAGAAATCAACAAACTCATTTGCGCTCATAAGAGTCCCTTTCTCGGCTGGAATTGCCAATGTAGGCCATTCACAACACTTTATTCTGTGATGTCATCCATACATATTCCTAAATGTCCTGACAAAAAAATGCCTACATTCGTTAAAACAAAAAGGGCCTTTCTTGCCCCCCTCCCAGAAGAAACTTATAATTACTTTTCGCAATTTTCATTCCAAACTATTAGGGGTGGGGGGATGACTACATATTTCAAATCCATAAAGTCTTGATATATATGAGAATTTTTATTTGAATAAAAATTATTATCTTTTTTAATTTACTTTGGATCAAAATTTTAAATTGAGATGAGTAACCAAACCAAACTTAAAAGTGTCAAAAATTGTCACAGAAATAGCGTTGTTTGGAATTAGGGTACAGGAAAGGCCGAGATTACTATTTATCCTCCTATATTGGTTGTCGAGAGCGTATTTGGCTTAAATTCAGGATTCACAATAACCCTGATAAATAAAAAAATGGCCACCTGGAGCAGATCCAGATGACCATCGTTTTGTGTATTAAAGAGCTTACTGAATACCTCTATCAACAAGAAGCCGTTTTTCGTCCCAGAAGTCGTGACTTACTGGAAACAGAAAAGAGACAATGTAGAATTTACCAACCTTAACCTGTAAAAAAACCTGGTTCCTATTTATCATAGGGCCAGAGGATTAATCAGTACCGGCGGGCTTTGTCCCCCCAGTCACCTTACTTTTGCCCCTCCGGAAAAACAAAAGGCGGGCCTCCTTTTTGGGAGGCCCGCGCTATCAAACCCACTTTCCCTCTCTACTCAAGTATCATCAAAACACTCGAGTTATAAACCACACCATCTTCGTTGGCGACAAAGTCATCCCAAGTGGCCTCTAAATTATAATTGCCTTTGTCAGCCAGCAGCAACTTGAAATCTCCAGTATAGAAACACTCGGGCGACGTCCCCGCTGTGCAGTCCGCCTCGCAAGCTCCCGGGTCAGCTTCTAAGGCACACCACTCTACACAAACTGCAGAATCAACCTCCGACCCCAGAAGCGGGGTCTCCAGGAGGATCGAGGTCGAAGACGACGGGGCAGAGCCGACAACTGCCGAGTTGTAGGCATTCACTGTCACTGTAGGGGGAGGTTCGTAGACGTCACAAACGTCTCCGATTTTCGATACCGGCACGACAGCGGTCCCGTCAATGTAGCTCTCAGGCGCACCAGAAAAATCACCTTCAATGATCTTGATCCCGGTCGGCTTCAGAAGGAACCCGCCGTTACCTTGTTGGACAATCGCCGTCATCGGATCAAATTCGATCACGACTGAAAGTGTATCGTCACCCTCCTCGAGACAGAAATCCTTGGGTGTGTTAATTTTCAAACCCGACTCCGAGCCGCTCGGAGTTTGTAACCACTGAGGGGTATCATCATCGCCCTCGAGAACGACGTAGTTGCAAAAGGGCTCATCGACGCAGAGCGGATCTATCGGATCTTCGGGTTTTTTCGGATCGGCTGCCAAAACCATCCGAATCTGGTTAAAACAGAGCGGTTCACCGCTCGCCGGCAGCGCGACCTCGATATCCCCCATATAATATGTGGATGCACCAGGAAGCTCGAGAACATCAAGAATGACCGGCAAGGTCTCAAAGTCGGCGGAGTTGTAGTAAGTGGTTGCGCTATCGTTGGTAACAAAACCAACCTCCATTACAGAGATAACAACCGAGTTGTATCCATCGGAATTGTCGGTGAGTGAGAGACTGACGGTTCCGGTCCCCCCGCTATCGGAGCTGCCGCCCCCGCCACAGGCAGCGAGTGAAAATGCAAACAGTAAGCAGAGCAGTAAAGTGTTTAATTTTTTCAGAAGTCCCATCTTCATGGTGTAAATTCCTTTCCTTGCACCCAAAAAGGGTGGCGATTTAGATGAAGAGTGCAACATGCACATCAGACCGCAACTTTTGGAAATGGCCGCCCAGTGTTGATCCAAGTGGCCATATTTTTGTGGGTTATTTCCCTTCGAGGGCAAAGGTTGCCTACGCGGCCTTGAATTCTTCCGATACTGGCTGCTCATCAACTTTCGTCTGGCAGTGTTTGTCATCCAAAACCACGTGGCTTGAAACCACAGTCTGTCTGCTTCGCCCTGCAAACGCAATCACGGCAACGACCAACATACCACCGATATACACAATACCGACCGCCAGCCAAAACGAATAATGAGTTGTCAGGAACACAACCAATCCCAACAAAGCTGAAAGACAAACAATTGCACGCATACCATTTCTCCACTATCTCAAGGAAATGAACTAATAGCACACAGGGGATCAAATTTTTCTCACAATTTCTGACAAATATTATATGGTCACTCAGGGTTGAACCAGGTGGCCATAATTATCCGAATTCAAGAACATTGTATTCAAAGTGGCACCAGATCGACTACCCCCGCTGTGGTATCGACCGCACCCTCAACCACCCCACCGACAACAGGCACAAAGCCAACCACTTCTCCAGCGACTCGCATTGGGATCGTCACTACCTTGGTCGCCAAGCAACCAGTCAGAAAGAGAAGCAACACTAGGGTGGCGCAAAAAATGACGCTCCGCATAAAGCTCAATCCTTATGGGACCTTCTGTCCCCTTTGTCTTATCTATTAATCGTATTCTCTTGAGTTATTAAAGGCAGTTTTATGGAAACAAAAAAACCAGGTTGTCTTATATCCGTTCAGATATTTCGGCAACCTGGCTATCTCAATAAGACCCTGTAGGCTTTCCGCCCCATTCTTGCGAATGGTTTAGTATTGTCGGTTATCACTTTACGATGAAACAATGAACCTTAAAGTACCGACACCTCATTTCTTTGATATTTAATGACCGCAAAAGCTGCTGCTCGCCGTTACTTTTAAGCTTCTGGATGGTTACCATTTTAAGGTTTCGAGTTCGCTATAACACGAGTTCTCTGGTTAGTGTGTTCACACAATGGTAAAACATACCGCAGGGAACATGCCAATTGACATTAGAGATAATTATAGTGTTCAGTGTGTTAAGTGGAAGTGCCTGGAATCACTTCGAGAAGTTTTCGGCTGCTGGGGTAAATTAGTGATAAGGCACTGGCGAGTGCTATGAGCGTGCACAGGTGCAGTATGTATTAAAATCTTGTACATAGAGGTAATTTGTCCATTCGGTGCAGTCGTTTAGCCACAACTCCTTTTTTTTTGTCTGCCTGGGTCATGGGTCTTCTGAACGAGATTCCGAAACTGATCTCAGGAATCCTCTCACATTGTTTCAAGGGTAGAAAGAGTTGACAAAAATGCTGAATTCTTACAATCCCTGATAAAGAGGAAAGGCCACCTGGGGATGGTCCAAGTGGCCTTCAACTTGTGGATAAATCAGCTTCCTAAATGTCTCTATCAATAAGAAGCCGTTTTTCTTCTCGTAAGTCGTGATTTATCGGACACCGCTAGCCTTGTGGCAAAGGAAGTATGCCTGAGTGAATCACTCGCAACAATATATAATTCCTCCAGATGAGCCAAATACAAATAGGAATATAAGGACTAGTCAGTAAAAACAACTTCAAACAAAAAGGCAGAGCCATTACTAGACCCTGCCTCTTAAATCTTAACAATCGTAACTGCTATACCTTCTTGCGCTTCCGTCCGTACCAGCCAAGACCTAAAAGGCCAATACAGAGAAGGAGTACTGTTGAAGGTTCTGGTACATGTGCACCGATATAACTGATCTTGCCAGCATTCATTGCTGTCCCAAAATCTGCAAAACCAATAACTGCATACTGACGAGAAGCAACGTTTTTGTAGAGGAAAGTATCTAACGCTGGGTTCAATTTTAAGTTGTTTGTCTTGATAAGGAATAAATTGTAGTAGTTCAGACCTCATGGCAACACCTTCGTCAACTTCGGCATCTATAGTGACACATCAACTCCTTTGTATTATTTTTTATTGCTCAACAAAATTAAGGTTTTCCAGACGAAATTCACCTGCCTTTAAAACCGATTCTTTGTGTTTTATCTTTTTCCTTCTGGATGAGTTTTCTGATAGCAACAGCTGCCTTGTCTTCAGTCAAAAGATGATCGGCAAGTGAGGAAACGAGCTCGTTATATTTTGATCTCTCCTGCTCTGCAATTTTATAGTGCATTTGGTGGGTCAGTTCTCCCCAGGCATCTTGAAACATGGTTCGTATCTGTATTTCACAAGTCATCTTACCGGCGACAATCTGATGTTTGTTTCCTTTATGAACAACCTGGTCATAGGTAACATCGCTAAGCACATGGATGGCGCGGTAGCCTGAAGGCTTAGGGTTTTCATTGTAGTCTTCAATTGAATCCGCCAAAATCGTGAGCCGCTTTGAATCCTGAAGAAGCTTGAGCATGTCGTAACAGTCATCTTGGAACCAACAAATAATACGTGCCCCTATGAGGTCATGAATAATGTCGTCGGGTAGACAAAATTCCGGCCATCCTTCTTTCTCCAGTTTTAGCAAAAAGTTCTTGAGCTCTTTGGTTCGACTAACAACCCTGATTGCTTTTCTGGGCAAACGGTTTTCAAGAGTACAGGCAAGGGCCAACTTATCAAGTTGAATATGCAAGAGTTGCCGGATCGATTCAAGCTCCTCACCATAACGATGGTAGAAGCGTACGGCTCGCTGGGACAATTCTTCAGGAGTCATTGCCATACGTTCTATCTCCCCTTCAAGATTTTATAGCGTCTCCTCTCCATGTAGTTGCCTAACAACGTCTTTTTTTAACTTTAGGGGATATAAGTGAAAAAGCAACGTTTCCTGTTTGCCCTGACGCTGACAGATTGAAATCCTCATAAACCCTGCCACATTGTTTTAATTTTCAGAGGTGATGTGATCGAAGTGCTTACTAAAAACTCTGATAAATAAGAACAGGCCCCCACTTTTAGGAGGCCGAGAGATTAAATTCTATATTATGACCACTTTAAAGCAGGGTGTCACCTTTGGTTTGGGCATCGAAAATAGACATAATCGAGTGGGCATTATAGGGACAAACGTAGGTATGTTTCTTGCCGTCCTTACCGAGACATCGCCACTCGATCGTGTCGCTCTTAGTAGCGACACGATGGTACAATTCTCCACTAACGTTCTTTTGTAGTAAGTCCCACATCTCATCTTTGTCTAAGAGATCAAAATTCTCACAATCATGTCGTGACCGTTCGATCTGCAGATATCGGTCTATTAAGTCGAAATCAACAAAATCATTTTCCTTACGCCACCATTTGATGAACTCTTTCCCTTCCTTCTTGCCTTGCTCAATGACTTTGAGAAAATCACTTTCACCCATGTTCATGTCGTCCTCCTTTCTACAGTTTCTTTTGTCCTTAGTTTTGCATAACTGTTTAAGAATGACTAACTAGTTAAATTGTAGCACTTTAATAGTCTTGGTAAAGTCAAGGAGAAGATATGGAATAAGTATCGGGTTTGGGACTTTGCGAGAAGATGTTTACTATTTGTTTACTATTTGTCTTCTCGCATTGTTTTGGATGTTAGAATTTAGATCATCAAAGCCGTTTACTAGAAACTCTGATAAAAAATAAAAGGCCACCCGTTTCCAGGTGGCCATAATCATGTTGCTTAATACGGTTCTCAAAAAATAATTGTCAGGATGCCTTCTTTAGAAGCATCGCTTCAAGAGCATTAGCTAGCTGATCGGGGCAACTGGTTTCTCCGCGACAAGCGATACCTTTAAGCTGTGAAATTACATCTTCTACAGGCATGCCTTTTAGCAGCATGGAAAGGCCAGTTGTGTTGCCACTACAGCCGCCAACAAACTTAACTTCTTTTATTTTTTCAAAATCAATTTCTATTTCAATGGATCGAGCACATGTTCCTTGGGTGGTAAAGGTTGTCTTCACTGATTTCTCCTGGCGGCTATAGGTCTGACTCACAAAAAGACCGTCAAAGTATATGGATTACTGAATGTTGTCAACCACAGAAAAGGCCACTTGGAGTTAATCCTAGTGGCCATAAATTTGCGTATTAAAGTGCTTCCTAAATACCGCCATCAATAATAAGTCGTTTTTTGTCTCAGAAGTCGTGACTTATGGGGCTTTTCCCCTCTCTGGAAATTTATCGGCAAACTAAGAAAGAAGTTAAGGTGGATCATTGTCATCTACTGCTATTTAGTCCTCGCTGTTTTTTGCCTCTTTCTGAAAACGCTGCACGATCCTGGTCATCTCCAAGAGACGTTGGTCAACCAGGTCGTTGACTGACCCTTTAGGCCAGCGCCCTTCTTTCTTGCGTTCTCCGGCTTTGACACCGGTCATGATTTCTATTCCCTGGTCGATGCTGGTAATACTCCAGATATGGAAATGACTTTTTTCTACAGCGGTAATGACCTCGGGCTTGAGCATCAGGTTCTTACGATTCGCCTCGGGGATAA
>JAOUDB010000151.1 GCA_029859485.1 Desulfuromonadales bacterium
AAAAAGCCTGTCTAGCGATTGCATCGATATTCTCGGTCTGAGCGCTGACCGTTTAAATGTGGTCTTCACCCAGCATGCGGGTGATGAGATGTATCACCCAGGCCTGGGCGGCTTCAGCCCGGAATGGCGGGAATAACCGTAACGAGACATTGCAAAAAGGCATGTTTCTTCTTGCTGATGTTTTTGTCTGTCTTCTACGCATATATAGAGGCTTTAGTATCACGGTTTTCCTCGTACCACGTCCCGCGTCCCTCGCAGCGATACTTAAACCTGACCCCGAGGAGGGGAGCAACTGATGACCGAGAACCAACAACTCGATCCCGATCCTTTCAAACAGTTTACGCGCTGGTTTGCAGACGCGGAACAGGCTGGATTACCTTTGCACAATGCGATGACCCTCGCCACGGCAAGCAGGGCAGGCAAGCCTTCGGCGCGGATGGTGTTGTTGAAAGAAGCCGATGCACGTGGCTTTGTCTTTTACACAAACTATCAGGGCCGAAAGGCCCGGGAACTAAAGGAAAATCCCTTTGCTGCCCTGGTGTTCTACTGGCAACCCTTGTCACGCCAGGTTCGGGTTGAAGGCGCCGTTGAAAGGGTGCCTGCCGATGAGTCTGACCGGTATTTTGCCAGTCGTCCTAGGGGTCATCAGCTCGAGGCCCATGTTTCAGCTCAGAGCCAGGTCATTAAAGACCGTGTGTTTCTGGAAGAGCAGTTCATGGTGTTCACTCAGAAGGTTGCAGGTCAGGAGGTGCCGCGTCCCGCACATTGGGGCGGCTATCGGCTTATCCCGGATACGCTGGAGTTCTGGCAGGAAGGCGAACACCGGCTACATGACCGACTGCTTTATCGGCGTATCGATAATGACCAGTGGGTGATTGAGCGATTGGCGCCATGAAGCATAGGGGACATTGACGCCACAGATACAATTTTTAATGTTCACTTTGTGATCCTGGATAAATGCCGAGGACAGAACAGAACAACAAACGAAAACGACTACGATTAAAAGTGATAATCCTCAAAGGAGTCTGATATGGATCTGCAGTTGACCGGTAAAATTGCCCTGATCGTGGCTTCAAGCAAGGGTCTGGGTAAAGCGATCGCCAAGCAACTGGCCGCAGAAGGCTGCGATGTGATGCTGACCAGCCGCAGCGCCGGGCAACTGGCCGTGGCACGGCAGCATCTCTTGCCGAGCGCCAAGGGCAGGGTGGAGTGCTGCCCCTGCGATATCACGAACCTTGACGACATTCAAAAGCTGGTCGCCGAGACCCGCGAGCGGCTAGGCCCCGTCGATATTCTGATCAACAATGCCGGCGGCCCGCCCGGCGGTGGTTTTGACCAGGTGGATGATGCCGCCTGGCAGGCGGCCTTCGAGCTGAATCTGCTCAGCTATGTTCGCTTGATCCGCGAAGTCCTACCCGATATGAAGCAGAAGGGCGGGCGGGTTATAAATGTCACCTCTTCCTCGATCAAGCAGCCGATTCCAGGGCTGATTCTCTCCAACGTTTTCCGCATGGGGATTCTCGGTCTGGCAAAAAGCCTGGCCGACGAACTGGCCCCCTACAACATTCTGGTCAACACCGTCGCTCCGGGACGGATTGCGACCGACCGCACCAACTACCTGGACCAGCTCAAGGCAGACAAACGAGGGGTCAGCAAAGAGCAGGTGGTCGCCGAATCTCTGCAGAACATCCCATTGAAACGTTACGGCGAGACTGAGGAGTTTGCCAGGGTGGTCTGCTTTCTCGCTTCCGGGGCCAGCTCCTACGTGACCGGCAGTACTCTTATGGTCGATGGCGGCATGGTCAAGGGCTATTGATCCTGGAACATTGAGACGCGTAAAACTCTGCTGTTTTGCCAGCCAGACTTGCAACTTCATTGCTTTCCAGTAAATTTAATGAAGAAATAGTTTTCTCATGAATACAATAACCTTCTTTGCCCTCATTCACGGGGGCAACGGTTTCGAGAGAAGCAATCCCACTAAACTTATAGGAGGAAACAATGAAAATGCGGATCAGACAGCTCATGTTTGTCGTCACGGCGGTCACCCTGCTGTGCGGTTCTATCACCACGGTTCAGGCTGCGGATGATCGCAGTTACCTGATGGCCACTGCATCCACCGGTGGGACCTATTATCCGGTCGGTGTCGCCCTGTCTACCCTGGTCAAGGTCAAACTGCAGCCGAAGCAGAAGATCGGCATGTCGGCCATCAACTCGGCCGGTTCCGGCGAAAATATCAAGCTGCTGCGCGATAACGAAGTCCAGTTCGCCATTCTTCAGGGTCTCTATGGCGCTTATGCCTGGAAGGGGACCGGACCCATCGAAAGTGAAGGGCCACAGAAAAACCTGCGCGCGGTGACCATGCTCTGGCAGAACGTTGAGCATTTTGCTGTCAACAAGAAATTCGCCAAAAGCGGTACCGTTTCAGACATGGTCGCGATGAAGGGCGAAACCTTGTCGCTGGGGAAAAAGAACTCCGGTACCCTTGGCTCCAACATGGTGCTGCTGGCCAATCTTGGTGCCGATGTCGAAAAGGACTATAACTTGATCTATGTTGGCTATGGACCATCAGCTGACGCCATGCAGAATGGCCAGGCAGGCGGCATGAGCACCCCGGCCGGGGCCCCGGTCAGTGCCGTGACCAAGGCGATGGCGAACATGGGTGACGATGTCGTTGTCCTCGATTTTACAGATGAGCAGTTGAAGCAGGCCGATGGCGGCATGGAGCTTTGGACCCGCTATGTCATCCCGGCTGAAACCTACCCGGGTCAGGCGAAAGAGATCAAGACCATCGCCCAGCCGAATTTCCTCTCGGTTCGTGCCGATGTGGACGAGGATGCCGTCTATCAGATCACCAAGACTATTTACGAGAACCTGCCTTTTTTGAACGCCATTCACGGGGCCACCAAGGCCATGGCGATTGAAAAAGCGATCGCCGGACTGCCTATGCCGCTGCACCCCGGTGCGGCTAGGTATTACCAGGAAGTCGGCATCACCATTCCCGCCAGGTTATTGGCTCAATAAGTTAAGTGCTATCCCCGGCCGCCATGGCTGCGGCCGGGGTGTTTTTTCTTCCCTGAGGAGTGGGTGATGACAGATCCTGCAACCGAACCTACGACCCATCTGAACCGCTCCCTCATCATTCTCGGTGTCGCAATTTCTTTGATGCACATCTGGTTCAACGTGGTGACAGTGCTGTCTTCGCTCTGGCAGAACTCGCTGCATTTTGCCGGCTTTGCCCTGATGGCCTCTCTGGTCTACCCGTTGCGCAGGAATCCAACCATCGCCTGGCGAGCCCTGGATATCCTTCTGGGGCTTATCGCCGCCGGTTCGGCTCTCTACCTGATAGCTATGGAAGACGCTATCTACGCGCGCGGTGTGCGCATGCTCCCGGGCGAGTGGGTGGCCGGTATCATACTGATTCTCTGCGCCCTGGAATTCACCCGGCGGGTCGCTGGCTGGTTTATCCCGGTGCTGATCATGATTGCGTTGAGTTACGTTAGCTGGTGGGGGTCAAAGATTAGCGGGGTCTTCAAATTTGCCGGTCTGAGCCCAGAAACCATCCTTTTTCGCAGTGTCTACGGTGACGACGCCCTGTTCGGTACCATTGCCGGCATCTCGTCCACCTACGTGTTCATGTTCATCCTGTTCGGTGCCTTTCTGCTCCGTTCCGGCGCCGGTGAATTCGTCATCGACCTGGCCCGCGCCGTCGCTGGACGTATGGTTGGCGGTCCCGGCCTGGTGGCGGTCATGGCCTCGGGGCTGATGGGCACCATCTCCGGTTCGGCTGTTGCCAACACGGCCTCGACCGGCGTTATCACTATCCCGTTGATGAAGCGTGCCGGTTTCCCGGCCAAGTTCGCCGCCGGGGTCGAAGCCGCGGCCTCGACCGGTGGCCAGCTGATGCCGCCGATCATGGGTGCCGGGGCCTTCGTCATGGCCACCTACACTCAGATCTCCTATAACATCATCGTCGTTGTCAGCATCCTGCCGGCAATCCTTTATTTTGCAGCGGTCGGTTTCTTCGTCCGGATCGAGGCTAAACGCAGTCATGTCGATGCTCTGGATACCGAAGAAGTCTCGGCGATCGAGGTTTTCAAGAAAGGCGGCATCGTCTTCCTGCTGCCGATTGGCGTGCTGATCGGCCTCTTGATCTACGGCTTTACACCCACTTATGCCGCTGGCATCAGTATCCTCGCTGTTATCGTTTCCTCCTGGTTCTCGGCCAACAAGATGGGGCCCAAGGCGATCATCGAAGCCATGGCCATGGGCGCTAAGAACATGGTCATGACCGCCATCCTGCTCTGTTCGGTCGGCCTGATCGTCAATGTCATCGCCACGGCTGGAGTAGGCAACACCTTCTCGTTGATGATCAACGAGTGGGCTGGGCACAGCCTGGTTATCGCCATCGCCCTGATCGCCCTGGCTTCGCTTGTGCTCGGTATGGGGCTGCCGGTCACCGCTGCCTATATCGTCCTCGGTACCCTCTCGGCGCCGGCCCTGCAAGCCCTGATCTCAGACGGCCTACTGGTCAACGCGCTGGTAAACGGCCAGATTCCGGAAACGGCCAAGGCGATATTCATGCTTGTTGCGCCGGACCAACTGGCGGAAATCGGCAACCCGATGACCACCGCCGCTGCCCGGGCGATCGTCGACGCGGTGCCAGTCGATATGGCCGGTATGGTCCGTGAAGCGGTCCTCACGCCACATGCGCTGACCTATGCGCTGCTCTCCGCGCACCTGATCGTCTTCTGGCTGAGCCAGGATTCCAACGTGACACCGCCGGTCGCGCTCGCCGCTTTCACTGGCGCAGCCATTGCCGGTACCAAGCCGATGGCCACCGGTTTACAGTCCTGGAAGCTCGCCAAGGGGTTATACATTATCCCACTGCTGTTTGCTTACACCCCTTTTATAGGCGGTTCTTGGATCGACGACTTCACGATCTTCTTCTTTGCCCTGTTCGGCTTATATGCCTTTGCTGCGGCTCTGGAGGGCTTCATGGAAGCACGCGTGAACCTGCCTGTGCGCTTGCTGTCAGTCGGCTGCGCCGTCGCTCTGCTCTGGCCAGCGTCAGTGTGGGTCCATCTTGTCGGCTTGATCGTGTTAATCGTTTTGTTTATGGGCAGCTTCCGCAAATCCCGCAGAGAGACCGCAGCCGTCTAGTTCTGTTTTCCACGACTTGCCGCGACCCTCGTCCCGCAATCGATTACAGTTTGCTGATCTCACCGGCCAGGGAGGCGTTGTCGGGCATCCCCTCGCAGATCATCCTGATAATAGCGGTGCGGTCAATCAGGTAGGTGACGCGCCCGCTGCCGTATCGTGCGCTGATCGTGCCGTCATCGGCGAGCAGTGGAAAACTTAAGTCGAGTTCTGCGGCGAATTCGTGGTGGGTTTCCAGGCTGTCTGCACTTACGCCCAGAACCTGGGCGTCAAGCTTTGCAAAGTCAGCAATATCACTTTGAAAAGCCTTCATTTCGATGGTTCAGCCAGGAGTGAAGTCTTTGGGGTAGAGGGCCAGTACCACCGGCCCCTGCTCAACCAGTTGACTAAGCACGATCTTGCCTTTTGTGGATGGCGCACTGAAGTCGGGTGCTTGATCGCCGACCTTGAGAGCGATTTCCTGGTTAGCTTTTTTCATAAAACCTCCTTTCTTGTCTTAAGAAAATATAGCCGAACTTCTCCAAAAACCAAGCTTTCAGATAAAGTCTGACATTACCCTTGTTATTGCCATCAAAAGAATGTTTGTTATGGATACAAGCATCTTTCATTATAAATCTATCAATAGAATGTCAATTGTTTTATGATAGCTAGCAATATAGGATAAAACCTATTGATAGTGAGGTGTATATTGACTAATATTATTGGATACTTAAGGCCAGATATTGACGGCCAAAACGTTCAGTCTCAGCTCGACCAGCTCAAAGCGGCCGGAGCGATCAATATCGTCCAGGAAAAGCCTGCCGGTACGAAACGCAACAGGTCGCAGTTGGACAACCTGATAGCCGGTGCCCGGGTTGGTGATACCGTGATGGTTACCAGTCTCGACCGTATTGCGCACAACACCAGGCACCTCCTGGAGGTGGTTGAATCCCTTAACGCTGTCGGGGCGATATTCAAGGTCATAGATAACGGTATCGACACTTCGACACCTCAAGGAGAGGTCCTTCGTCAGTTACTCGTTGCAATTACAGACTTCGAGCGTCAGGTCGTACGGGAACGTCAAGCCATGGGGATTGCCAAGGCCAAACAGGCCGGGCGTTATAAGGGCCGAAAGCCGACTGCAATGGCGAAGACTGATGAAGTGTTAGCATTGAATGCCCAAGGCCTGACCCGGCAAAAGATCGCCGACCAACTTGGGATCGGCGTCGCGAGTGTTTACCGAATCCTCAAAAACCATACGACACCAAAGAAAACGCGTAAAAAGGTCCAGAAAAAACCTGTCGATAAGCCGAAGAGGGTAGAACGCAAGCCAACACGCGAGCCCGACACAGAGCAGTTGTCATTTTTCTAGTGGCATCGCAGCTTTAAGATGAAAGCTGCGGTTGAGCACTAACTTAACTAAAGAAGTTAGTTCAGCCTTGGGAGGGATTGTCGTCAACGTTTAATGGGCATTTATTCTGCTCATATTGCAGGGTCAGTAATCATTTCACGTTTCTGTAAGTTTGCCCGCATCAAAACAATATGAGAGATATTTAT
>JAOUDB010000152.1 GCA_029859485.1 Desulfuromonadales bacterium
GAACCAGGATATGTCGTGCACTTGCTCTTGCCATGATAAAACTCCTTCTGTTGTTTGGAATTATGAGTTTATTGGTTTTAGCCGATTTGAGATTTTTTGTCCAATTTCTGTTAATGGGCAGGTGTTTTTATTGGTGCATAGTCAAGAGCTTTCCCCGGTGATATTCGAGACCTTTCCATGGTCAACTTTGGGGTGCATAACAGGCTGCAGAGGGTTCTTGACTTGACGGCTGGTGATTAGGTAAGGTGCGAGCACAAAGTTCAGATGCCGTAAGGCTTAAAAGGAAACCCGGTGCGAATCCGGGACGGGCCCGCCGCTGTAACCGGGGACGAACGTCGCAAGTATGTCACTGACTCATAACGGGTTGGGAAGGCGCGATCAGTAGGACGAACCGGAAGTCAGAAGACCTGTCTGAAAGAAGTTGTGTTGCTGTTTTCGCGGTCAAGGAACAGTTGCCTGAAAATTCGTGGATATTACAGGGAATCCCCGGATCAATTTTTATTGACCGGGGATTTTTTTATTTTCTGCCTCCCCGGTCCCTTGTGTAACAGGAGTTGGAAATGTACAGAAGTTTAATTTTGGTGTTGTTGGGTTTATGGGTCGGTGGGTCGGTTTTTGCAGCGGATGCTGATTCGTCTGCCGTGGTGATCGATGAGGTTGTGGTTACGGCGACTCGCATGGCCGAGCCGCTGTCGAAAGCCTCGGCCTCGATTGCCGTGGTGACTGCCGAGGAAATCGCTGCGCGCGGGGCGACTCGGCTGGATGAAGTGTTGCAGGATGTCGTCGGCCTGCATGTTGTCAGTAGCGGGCCCAGAGGTTCACTCTCCAGCGCTAGTATTCGTGGCTCTGAGGCGGCACAAGTACTGGTCCTGATCGACGGTGTTCGACTCAACTCTCCGCAGTACGGCCAGTTCGACCTGAATCAGCTTCCGGTCGCTGTGAATGAGATCGAACGGGTCGAGGTTTTGCGCGGGGCGGCCTCGGCGCTCTACGGTTCCAACGCTTTGGGCGGAGTCATCAACATCATCACCCGGGCTCCCGAAGAGACGCCATCAACCCAGGTCGGCTGGACCGAAGGCGAGCGCGATACCCGTATCGTCAGCGGTTCGACGTCACGCCAGGCCGGCGATTTCCGTTATCGTCTGGGTGCCGAGTATCAGGAGTCGGATGGCTACCGGAAGAATTCGGATTTCGATCAATACACCATCAATGGTTTGTTTGGCTACTCTCCGGTCGAAAACGTCGATATCGAACTGTCCGCTTATCACCTTGATTACGAGAGCGGCATCCCGGGCTCCACTTCTAACCCATTGTCCGATGCAGAGCAGCAGGACGAGCGGACCATCGCGTCGTTGAAATTGCAGGCTCCTGTCGGCCCGGCCAAAGTGACGACCCGTGCAATCTATGAACACCATCGCAACGATTATAAAAACCCTACTTATTCTGAGGATGATACCCACAAGGTTGACACCATTGGTGCCGAAGTTCAGGCCGAGATGGATCGTGATGGCCATCTTTTTGTTTTGGGTGGTGACTACTACAGTGACGAGATCGATTCGACCAGCATCGGTGATGAGGACCAGGAGCATGGTGCCGTCTTCGGCCAGTACCAGGTCGATCTGACGCCAACGCTGACCCTGTTGCTCGGTCTGCGCTATGATATCCACTCCGATTTTGACAATGAGTTGAGCCCCCGTGCGGCACTCCATGCGTCTTTGACCGATTCTACCCGTTTGCGTCTCTCAGCGAGCAAAGCTTTTCGTGCCCCGACGTTGAACGATCTTTACTGGATAGACCCCTACGGCAATATTGGAAATCCGGATCTCGATCCTGAAACAGCCTGGGAGTACGAAGTGGCGCTGGACCAGGCTCTCGGTGAGCGTGGCCGTGTTTCCCTTGCCGGCTTCCTTCGCGATGCTGAAGATCTGATCCAATGGCAACCGACCGGCCATCCCTGGTTCGATCCATGGACACCCGAAAATGTTGGCGAGGCGCGCATCTGGGGTGTTGAAGTCGACGGCAAGTTCGATCTCTGCAGTTTCGCGACGGTCGGTGGCAACTACACCTATCTGCACCCGAAAGATCGCGACACCGATGAATACTTGCTAGGCAAGCCGCGGCACGAGGCGCACGGTTTCGTTGCCTTGACACCGTTTAAGGAGACCACGCTGCGCTTCGATGCTCGCTATCTGCGCTACTACCCCGAAGCTACCCGCAAGGACAAAGACTATTTTGTCGCGGATCTGTCCTTGACTCATGCCATAATCTTCGGCGATGTTGCCATTGATGCGACTGTTTCGGTGAAAAACCTGTTTGACAAAGACTACGAGGCGAATCCTGGCTACCCGATGCCGCCTCGTGAATTGTTCGCCGGCTTGACCGCATTTTTCTAGCATTTATCAAGTAGCGTGGATTTAGTCCCCCGCCGCTTGCGGCGGGGTTGTCCGTTCTTGTATGGCTGGCAAACGCCGATGCTTGTTGGCTAAACATTCGGCTCACATCGCAGTTAAGAATATATCTATGACGAATGTTCAGAATATGGTGTGAGTTGCGGTGTAGATGAAAACTTTTATCCGTCGCCGGGCTTACCCCCTGTTTCGTTTCAAAGGCCCATGATGAAAAAGTCCTTATTCTTACTGTTCCTCTCTTTCCTTTTGGTGGCTCCCGCACACAGCCGCGAATTGATTGACCAGATCGGTCGCAAGGTTGAGTTTGTGGAGCCTTTGACGCGGGTCGTGTCTCTGGCTCCCAGCCTCACCGAAACCACTTATGAAGTCGGAGGGGGCGGGATTCTGGTCGGAGCAACCCGCTTTGCAACCTTTCCCGAAGCAGCGGCGAGGTTGCCAAAGGTCGGCACTTACGTCGCTTTGGATGTTGAAAAAATCGTCAGTTTACGACCACAGCTTTGTCTGGCCATCCGGGATGGCAATCCGAAGGCCTCCGTGGAGCGGCTAGAGTCTCTGGGGATTCCAGTCTATGTCTTCGATCCAAAGAGCTTGGAAGATGTTGTTGATACGGTAACTCGGCTTGGTGATATCTATCGGACAGAAACCACGTCTTCTGCTCTTGCCTCAGGCTATTATGAGCGACTGAACAGGGTGGCCCAGCAGCTTGAAGGGATTAAAGAGCGGCCCCGGGTATTCTTTCAGATCGATGCTCAGCCGATTATTTCTGCCGGTGATAACACTTTTCTGAACCAGCTTCTGGTCAGGTCGGGTTCCGTCAATCTCGCCGCCGATCGCACCGGTTATCCTCGCTATTCCTGGGAAGAGCTTCTGGGACTCATGCCTGATGTTGTCCTTTTGGCGTCTATGGGAGGCGGCTATTCGGACCAGGAACTCCGAGATCGTTGGGAGGCCTGGCCGCAGATTCCAGCGGTCAACAACCATCGTCTGTATGTGGTTGATGCGGATCTGTTTGACCGTCCCTCGCCGAGGTTGATTGATGCCCTTGAACATTTGGTTGGCCTGCTTCACCCCAAGCTCACTGGCGTTCAATAGCTGCGGAGAACAAGAGCCTTGAAAATGCTTGGCTACAGCCCTGTCTATAAAAAACTGATCACCGTCACGCTGTTTCTCTTCGTTGTGTTGATCGTCTCCGTAATGCTCGGCTTGACCATCGGTTCCTCTGGCCGCACATCTGACGCCTGGAAAGTGTTGCTCGGGAGCGGTGGGCCGGATTCGACTCTTGAAATAATCATCTGGCAGCTGCGCTGGCCACGGGTGGTCCTCGCGGCAACTGTCGGGGCAACCCTCTCTCTTGGCGGCCTGGTTTTTCAGGCTTTACTGCGCAATCCTTTGGCAGAACCTTATATCCTTGGCATCTCTGGTGGTTCGGCAGTGGGGGCGATCCTCGGCATTCTGGCCGGGTTCAGTCTTTTCCCCGGGCTGACCCTGAGCTCTTTTGTCGGCTCGCTTATGGTCTTGTCTCTGGTGCTTTTGCTGAGCAATCGAAGAGAAGGGCACAGTGATTCCCTGCTGTTGGCGGGGGTGATGGTCAATGCTTTTTGCGGCGCGATCATCATGTTTTTGATTTCTGTCAGTAAAACAGTGCAAATGCAGAAAATTATTTTCTGGCTGATGGGCGATCTTTCATCTGTTGGTACAGATAGCCTGCCGTTGCTTCTCGGGGTGCTGCCCTGTTTTCTGGTTATCTTCCTGCTGGCTCAACCGCTTAACCTGCTCTTGACCGGGCGTGAAAGTGCCTCTGCCATGGGGGTCAATGTCGCGGCGGTTACCCTGGTGCTCTTGCTGACCGCTTCCTTGATGGTGAGCCTGACTGTCTGCCACTCTGGATTGATTGGTTTTGTCGGTTTAACGATTCCGCACATCCTGCGGTTGGCACTTGGCTCTGATCACCGTATTCTGATTCCGGCATGTGTTTTGACAGGGGCGTCCTATCTGATCCTATGCGACCTGTTGGCTCGCAGTCTGCCGAGTCAAGGTGAAATGTCGGTGGGCATTGTCACGGCATTAGTCGGCGCGCCGCTCTTTATTGGTCTACTTTGGAGGTCGAGGCAATGAGTCTGATCGATATCCGTGGTGTCAGTCTTCAGTATGGAGACCGCCAGGTCATCAAGCAGGTCTCTGTGCAGATTGAACAGGGTGAGTTTTTTGTTATCATCGGTCCGAATGGGGCGGGTAAAACCACTCTACTTAAGGCTCTGTCCGGATTGCATGCATTGGTGGGGGGCGACATTCTTGTCCACCAACGTCCTATAACCGATTATGCAAAAAAAGAGCTTGCCCGTACTCTTGCTCTGGTGCCCCAACAAATTAATGCAGATTTCCCCTTTACTGTTGCTGAGACGGTTTTGATGGGTCGTTATCCTCATCTTGGGCTGCTGGCTGTTGAGGGTAAGAAGGACTTGGAGATGGCCGAGCAGGCGATGGAGTTTACTGAGGTTGACCACCTTGCCGACCGTCGCCTCGGCCAACTCAGCGGTGGCGAGCGTCAGCGGGTCATTATCGCCAGGGCGATCTGTCAGCAGTCGAAAATCCTGCTACTGGATGAACCGACAGCTTCTCTCGACCCGGCCCATCAACTGAGAATCATGGATTTGATGGAGCGTTTACGCTGCGAGGCGAAAGTGACTATTGTTATGGTCTCACATGATCTGAATCTAGCGGCCAGCTATGCCGACCGCCTGTTGTTGCTTAAAGATGGTGAAGTAGAGAAAGTGGGAACTCCTCAACAAGTCTTAACGTCGGAGCAACTGTCACAAAGTTATGGCTGCACCCTGTTGGTTGATGAAAATCCTCTGCTTGGCAGGCCCAGAGTCAGTCTGGTGTCGGCAGGGGCTGCGGTAACGACCAACAGATAAATGAAGGGTCCCCGCTGTCTGCCGACAGGCACGCGTCAGGAATGGACAGTTGTTTTCCTGGTGGAGCGTAAAGAGCTTCTGCAGGGCAAGCGAATAAAGCAAAAGCAGGGATGTCCTCAGGATGGAGTAGTACACCCCAATAAATGGGTTTCTGTGTTGATATCTATCTAACTCGTGTGGTTATAGCTGCCAGACTGGATATCCCACTCAGGGGATTTTTCTTGAAATAGCGAACTTTGTTGTTTGACACAGGCCTGCGGTTTCGTTATAACTGCGAACTTGTGGTGTCGCCACCAGAAAGTTGTGAGTTTTTTTCTTGCAATTTGCTTGGTGCTGATGTATATAACGCCCCTTGTGCTGGCGTAGCTCAACTGGTAGAGCACCTCACTTGTAATGAGGATGTTGGGGGTTCGATTCCTCTCGCCAGCTCCATTGGGTTGTCGGGGAGCATGACTCCCCATAAAACTGAATAATAGATGTCCCCTGGAGGGGTTCCCGAGTGGCCAAAGGGATCAGACTGTAAATCTGACGTCGTAGACTTCGGAGGTTCGAATCCTCCCCCCTCCACCACTAAGAAAGACTTGCCGGAGAAAAGCAGGACTGTTTAGCGCAGGAGGTTGTTAACCGTAGCGACTGCGAGGATGGGATTGCCGGAATCCACAAAGAAGAATTCATAAGATTTAGGCATAAGCCCAACGAAACGATTTATGCGGGAGTAGCTCAGTTGGCTTAGAGCATCAGCCTTCCAAGCTGAGGGTCGCGGGTTCGAATCCCGTTTCCCGCTCCAATTACCAGGCTGTCTTGAGACAGTGACGATATGATAAGCCCACATAGCTCAGTAGGTAGAGCACATCCTTGGTAAGGATGAGGTCATCGGTTCAAGTCCGATTGTGGGCTCCATTTCGTTGCCAGTTAAAACACGAGGCGGTCAACGGTATTTGATTTCGTTTAAAATGGGGCCAGCAGCCACTGTGCTGGCAAAAAAAACAAGAAACATTCTTTAAGAACAGGACTAAAGAGGGAGGATAACGCAATGGCAAAAGCCAAGTTTGAGCGGACTAAGCCGCATGTCAACATCGGAACAATCGGTCACGTTGACCACGGCAAGACGACCCTGACTGCAGCGATCACGAACGTGCTTTCTTCGAAGGGCGGCGCAGAGTTTCAGGCGTTCGACCAGATCGACAACGCTCCTGAAGAACGTGAACGCGGTATCACGATCGCAACGGCACACGTTGAGTACGAGACAGACAACCGTCACTACGCACACGTTGACTGCCC
>JAOUDB010000153.1 GCA_029859485.1 Desulfuromonadales bacterium
ACAAACTTTTAAACAACCGTGGATAACTCAAAAAGAACCTAATTACAAAGGTTTAGGTGTTTTAAAAAAGGTGTAAAACTTGACAGCAAAGATTATCAGATGGTTTTTTTTATTGCAAGGGAAAACTATCTGTTTATTAAAGAGTAATTAAGGAGAAAACCTTTTCGTTCTTGACTTTATTTTTCAGGCATGCTTAAAAGTTCCTTTTACAAATTTTACAAAAAACCCCTTTTGAAGATATTCGAGGAGATTAAAAAATCATGAAGCGTACTTATCAACCCAGTAAAGTCAGTCGTAAACGTACTCACGGTTTTCGCAAGCGCATGCGTTCGAAAGGTGGCGCCAACGTTATAAAGCGTCGTCGCGCCAGGGGCCGCAAGAATTTAGCTGCAACCATCCCGACCAAATAGTTTAAAAGTTAGCGGGTGAAAGGTGAACATACTCTTGATAAATTTCGCCGTATCTTACGTTCATGTGATTATGAACGTACCTGGCGAGAGGGACGACGTTATCACACAACCCACTTTGTTGTGATTGTAAACCCAGGTGGAACACATTCCCGCCTGGGCTTAACTGTAAGCCGCAAGGTCGGCAATGCAGTTTGTCGAAACCAACTCAAACGATGGATGCGAGAGCTGTTCAGACACAATTATAAGATATTCGGTCAGATCGTAGATATATCGATCATTGCCAAGCGCAACGCCGGAGATCTGACCCACCTGCAGCTTGACCGGGAACTTTTAACTGTATTTGCCCGCCTGGAGACCGAAGAACATGTTTAAACGGTTAGCCATAGCGGGCATTCGCTTTTATAGAACCTTTCTATCTCCGCTGAAGCCTCCGACCTGTCGTTTTTACCCTTCCTGCTCCATGTACACTCTGGAAGCTGTCAACAGGTATGGTGCCTTGAGCGGTCTGTGGTTGGGCTTGAAGCGGCTTACCCGTTGTCATCCCTGGCACCCAGGCGGATATGATCCGCTTGACTAAGTACTTGTAAAAACAGGAGTTTTTCTTAAGTTATGAATTCAGCTGAAAATAAAAACCTGGTTCTCGCGATGGTCCTCATGCTCGCCGTTTGGTTGGGATTTTCTTTTTTCTTCCCGCCACAGAAAGAACAACAACCAGAGGGTGTGCAAATAACTCCTGTTGCTGCTTCCCAGGCAAAAGAAGAGACCGTTGTTAACGATAAGGTTGCTGAGGTTGAAACCTTTTCTACTGCTGGAGAGACCCCTGTTTCGGAGAACGTGCAGACCTCTGCACCAGCTCGCGAGATTACGGTTGAAACAGACAAGTATCAGGCGGTCTTTACCACAGAGGGCGCGCGGCTGATTTCTTTTAAGTTGAAAGAGTACATGGCCACGTCGGCTAAAGACTCTGCTCCTGTACAGATGTACGAAACGGGTCCTTTGCGTTATTCAACCATGCGTACGACTGGTGCAGAAGGTTTCGGTTTGAGCGAAGGAGCTCTTTTTGAAACGGCAACAGCTTCGGTCGTTAGTCTTAACGGTCAGGAGCAGTTGGAGATTCTCTTCAAGCATGTCGCGGCCAACGGCATGCAGTATGTTAAATCTTTCAAGGTGCGTGGTGATGAGTATGTCATCGACATGGCTCTTGAACTCAGCAATGCAAGCCAGACTCCACTGCGGGGCACAGTTAACCTAGCCATGGTCCAGCGTTGGGATGATTCTATGGAGGGGGACAGTTACTCGTTTTCGGGCCCTGCCACGCTGGTGAAAGATGAAATTGAAGAGGTTGATGTTGATGACCTGAAAGATGGTGCCGTGTCTTACGGTCAGGGTCTGTCCTGGACCTCTTTTCAAACCAAATATTTTCTTTCTGTTGTTGTGCCTGGCGATAATACTGTTGAGCGAATTCTGCTGCAACGCAAGGGCGATGCCATAGAGAATATTATGGAAACAGCCTACTTTACCCTGCAACCCGGTGAGAAGAAAACGCTTGATTATCTGGTATTCATAGGGCCCAAAGAACCGGCACAACTCAAAGCAGCAGGCCACCAGCTCGAAAAGATTGTTCAGTTCGGCTTCTTTAACCTTCTGGCCCAACCCCTCTTTACTGTCCTGACCTTCTTCTACGGGTTTTTCAAGAACTACGGCGTCGCCATTATCCTCCTCACCGTGGTGATCAAGATCATCTTCTGGCCTTTGACTCATAAGAGCTATTCATCGATGAAGTCGATGCAGAAGTTGCAGCCGGAAATGGTGAAACTGCGCGAGAAATTCAAAAACGACAAGGAACGCCTGAACAAAGAGATGATGCAGCTGTACAAGACACACAGCGTCAACCCTTTAGGGGGATGTCTGCCGATGATTGTACAGATCCCGGTCTTCTTTGCTCTTTATAAGGTTCTGCTCGACTCCATTGCCTTGCGTCATGCTCCCTTCGCCTTCTGGTTAACGGACCTTTCTGCCAAGGACCCTTACTACATCACCCCTATCCTGATGGGTGCGAGCATGTTCGTACAGCAGAAGATGACGCCGACAACGGCTGATCCTATGCAGGCTAAAATCTTTATGATGATGCCGATAGTGTTCACCTTCATGTTCCTTAATTTCCCTTCGGGACTGGTTATTTACTGGTTGGTTAACAATCTCCTTACTATTCTGCAGCAGTATTTTATACACCGTAAGGCCACTTGATTTCTGATTATGAAGTTAAATCTTCTGCACCTTGAAGTCACCGCTGAAAACCTTGATACTGCCGTTGAGAACGCCCTGTCGCAGCTAAAATGTACTCGCGCCGAGGCGGATGTCGAGGTGTTGCAGACCGCTTCACCAGGTTTCCTTGGTCTGTTTGGCAAGCGTCAGGCCAGGGTCAGGGTCAAGCTCCATGATCGGGGCGCTATAGCGCGTCAATTTACAGGCGGTTTGTTGCGTTTGAGCGGTTTGTCCGTTGAGATAGAGGTTTTAACGTCCACAAAACAGATTCAACTGCTCCTTTCCTCTGATGATTCCAGTCTGCTCATTGGTCGTCATGGCCAGATGCTTGATGCCATGCAGAGCCTGGTTGGCACAATGACAGACCGGCAGACCACGGATCGCACCCCCATTGTCCTGGATGTTGATGGCTACCGTGCCCGCCGACACGAGTTTCTGACCCGGTTGGCGGACAAGTTGTCTTGCAAGGTCCGTGAGACGCGCAAGCCTGCAACCACCCCTCCCCTCACCCTTGGTGAACGCCGTATTCTGTACGAACGGTTTAAGCAGGAAGTCGACCTCGAAGCGATTTCCAGAAATCATGAAGGTGACCGCAAGGTTATGGTCCTAAAGCCCCGGGAGAAATGATGTTGACTTTGGATACCATTGTTGCTCCGGTGACTCCGCCGGGAGAAGGTGGTGTTGGTATCGTTCGACTCTCTGGTCCCCAGGCTGTCACCTACCTCAAAAATTCTTTTCGCAGTAAAACAGAACATGAAGAGTTTGAATCTCACCGTTTATACTATGGCCAGCTCTTCAATGCGGACGAGGTTCGCCTAGATGAAGTCCTCGCTGTCGTGATGCGTTCTCCCCGTTCCTATACTGGAGAGGATGTCGTTGAGGTTCACTGTCATGGTGGGATGCAAATTATTCGCAGCGTCCTTGACATGTTTCTAATTGCTGGAGCAAGAATGGCCGCACCCGGAGAGTTCACCCAGCGGGCTTTTTTGCATGGCCGTCTTGACCTCTCACAGGCCGAGGCCGTTGTCGACGTTATCAAGGCACGCTCAGAAAGGTCTGGACAGGTGGCCCTTGATCAGCTTGAAGGTCACCTTTCTCGTAAAATTTACGCATACTCTGATCAGCTCAAGTCTGCACTAGCTCTTTTGGAGGCGCACATTGATTTTCCTGATGACGAAGTTGGTTCGCTGGACCTCGCTTCCCTGGTTGAGCCGATTCATGCTCAGGTAGATGAGATGGTTGCGCTTGCCAATAGTTTTGACGTGGGCCGTGTGTTGCGTGAAGGTGTTAGTATCCTTATCCTTGGTCGTCCCAATGTAGGCAAGAGCTCTCTTATGAACGCCCTGCTTGGCGAGGCGAGGGCTATCGTCACAGATGTAGCCGGAACGACTCGTGACACCCTCGAAGAGTCACTCGTTCTTGCCGGTTTCCCGGTTCGTCTTATTGATGCAGCCGGGGTAAGAGAAACGGATGACCCTGTTGAGAAAGAAGGGGTACGAAGGGCCAGCAGTAAAGCCCGCAGTGCTGACCTGATCCTTTTAGTTGTCGATGGATCAATCCCCTTGAACGCGGAAGATCGTCTGGCGATAAGCCAATGTCAGATTGATAAAACGATCGTTGTGGTTAACAAGGACGATAAGCCACAGTGTATAGATTTCAGCCAGTTAGTAGCTTTTTCACACAAAGTTTCGGTTTCAGCTAAACAACTGGCAGGTCTTGATTCCCTCTGCGCTGTTATTGCTGAGCGATTGGGGCAGGACGGTCTTTCAGCGGCGGGTGAAGGCCTTGTCGTCACAGAAAAACGTCACAAGGATGCCCTGCTTAGAGCAATAGCATCCCTCAACGCCTTCTTTGAGGGTGTGCACCTATCGGCACCTTACGAGTGCCTGGCGATGGATTTACGTGAAGGGCTCAATTCTCTGGGTTTGATTACTGGCGAAACAACCCCGGATGAAATTCTTGATCATATCTTTAGTCGTTTCTGTATCGGCAAGTAATCTGTTCCACGTGGAACCTCCGGTGACATTGCCGGTATGTTTCACGTGGAACGTTTTCCTGGTTTGAAAAGCGTGGTTACTATGGGTGAAAAATATGATGTGATCGTTGTCGGCGCTGGTCATGCGGGTTGTGAGGCTGCGTTGGCGGTAGCACGCATGGGTTGCCGGGCGTTGCTGCTAACACTCAACCTGGATGCGGTAGCGCAAATGTCCTGCAACCCGGCAATTGGTGGGTTGGCCAAGGGTCACCTGGTGCGTGAAATTGATGCGCTCGGTGGTGAGATGGCCAGAAATATTGATGCAACAGGGATTCAATTTCGTTTACTTAATACTAAGAAGGGGCCAGCAGTTAGGGCTTCCAGGGCGCAGGCTGATCGCGATCTCTACCGTGCACGGATGAAGCTGGTTGTTGAGACCCAGTCGGGCCTTGATCTCAAGCAGGCCCAGGTTGTGCGGTTGTTGGTGGAGGGTGGACGTGTCGCCGGTGTCGAGACCCGGGACGGCCTGCTCTTCGAGGCCCCTGCCGTGATTCTGACAACCGGTACCTTCATGCGTGGTTTGATTCATGTTGGACTGGTGAATTATCCCGGCGGCCGTGCCGGAGAGCCGCCATCGGAAGGGCTTTCTGACCATTTGCGCGAACTCGGTTTTACGGTTGGGCGTTTAAAAACAGGTACGCCACCCCGGCTTGCTGCTGAAACGATCGACTTTTCAGTTCTAGAGGCGCAACCTGGCGATGACTCTCCACAGCCTTTCTCCGCCGACACAGTGTCGATAGACCGTCCCCAGGTCCCCTGCTATATCACCTATACCAACGAGAGAACCCACGAGGTGATCCGTGGCGGCCTGGACCGCTCCCCTCTCTATTCAGGCGTTATAGAAGGGGTCGGGCCTCGTTATTGTCCTTCCATAGAAGATAAGGTGGTGCGCTTTCCGGAGAAGGAGCAACATCAGATTTTTCTCGAACCGGAGGGCTTGACGAGTGGGGAAATTTATCCTAATGGCGTTTCAACCTCTCTGCCGGTTGATGTTCAGTTGGCCTACCTGAGGACCATGAAAGGCCTGGAAAAGGTTGAAATAATGCGTCCCGGGTACGCAATTGAGTATGATTATGTCGACCCGATACAACTCCGCCCGTCACTGGAGACGAAGCTTATAAAAGGTCTTTATCACGCCGGGCAGGTCAACGGCACCTCAGGTTATGAGGAAGCCGCTGGTCAAGGTCTGGTGGCTGGTATTAATGCTACACTACAGATTCAGGGCCGTGAACCCGTTGTGATTGGCAGAGAACAGGGTTACTTGGGGGTTTTGATTGACGACCTTGTCAATTTAGGCGCAAAAGAACCTTACAGAATGTTTACTTCCCGGGCTGAGTACCGTCTCCTTTTGCGCGAAGATAATGCTGATCAACGGCTCAGTCCCCTTGGTTTTGAAGTTGGTTTGTTGCCTGAGGAGCGCTGGTTGCGCTTTTCTGCAAAGTTGGCCTCTCTTGAGGAGGGACGTGAGCGTTTGCGTATAACGAGGATCTCACCAGGCAACCAGGAAGCAATCAAGCGTTTGGGGTTGCCGGACCTTAAGAATGGAGCCTCTCTTGAGGAGTTGTTGCGCAGACCCGAGCTGAGACTGGTCAATCTCGATTTTCTGGATCCCTGGCTGGCCGAGATGTCTAGCGAGGTTCGTAATGAGTTGGAAACGGAAGTTAAGTATGCGGGTTACATCCGTCGCCAGCACGAGCAGGTTGAGCGTTTCAGGCGTCTGGAGGACCTGGCTGTCCCGGTTGATTTTGATTATGACAGCGTGGGGAGTCTCTCCGCAGAGGTTCGTGAGAAGTTGATGAAGGTCGCTCCTCGCACCCTCGGTCAGGCCGGTAGAATTCCTGGAGTGACTCCCGCTGCAATTGCAATTTTATC
>JAOUDB010000154.1 GCA_029859485.1 Desulfuromonadales bacterium
CGACCGAAGCACCTTTCCCCGCACTCAAGATGCGCATGATCGATCGCATTGAGTTGTTTGTTGCTGATGGTGGTCCGCAAAGCCTTGGCTTTATTCGCGGCAGTAAGCTGGTCGATCCAGATGAGTGGTTCTTTAAAGCCCACTTCTACCAGGATCCGGTTTGCCCCGGTTCTCTAGGCCTCGAGTCCTTTTTGCAACTGCTTAAAGTCGCTGCCGTCAAACGTTGGGGGGGCGCTGCCAACACCGTCCTGGAAACTATCGCGCACGGTGAGCAGCATCGCTGGAACTATCGCGGTCAGATTGTTCCGAGCAATGATAAGGTCCTGGTCGAGGCTGTAGTCACTTCGGTTGATGATGAACAACGTCTGTTGAAAGCCGACGGTTACCTTTCGGTGGATGGCAAGGTCATTTATCAAATGAAAGACTTTTCCCTCCGGTTGTGGCCGGATGGAAAGCTGTAAACTATAGAGTTTTAAAGCTGTAAGGTGGGAATTCTTCAAAGCCCTATAGTCCTGAAACCTTACAGTCTTATAGCTTTACAGCCTTATAGCTAGCTTGTAGTATGTGGCGAGCTTGGCATTAATCAAGATAATGGTGGTGTGAATGAAGTACTCACGAGTATACGTGGAATCGGTCGGCTACGAGTTGGCGCCAATCGTGGTGACATCAACGGAGTTGGAAAGCCGGCTGAAGCCGATGTACGACGCCCTGCATATCCCCATGGGCCAACTGGAAGCATTGACCGGCATCAGGGAACGCCGCTGGTGGAAACCGAACACACGCATTTCGGAAGGGGCGATCGCTGCTGCAAGAAAGGCCCTGCGCGAGCGCAAGATTTCGCCGTCTGATATCGGCGCCGTCGTCTACGCCGGTGTCTGTCGTGAGCACTACGAACCGGCAACGGCCTGTCAGGTTGCTTCAGCCCTTGGCATCCAGGGGGATGTTGCGATTTACGATACCTCTAACGCCTGTCTCGGAGTCCTCAACGGTGTCCTTGATATTGCCAATCGCATTGAGTTGGGCCAGATCCGTGCCGGTCTCGTGGTTGCCTGTGAAAGCTCTCGAGAAATCAACGAGATCATGATTCAGCAGATGCTGGATAACCCGACCATGGAGAATTTCACCAAGTCTCTGGCCACTTTAACCGGCGGTTCGGGTGCTGCTGCTGTTCTCCTCACCGATGGTTCCTTTACGCCGGCACGACGGCCGCGTCTGCTTGGCGGTGTTAACTTGGCCGAGCCTCAGCATCACACCCTCTGCCGTTGGGGGGTCAAGTCCGACGACCCTGAAAACCATGTCCCTTACATGCAGACCGATGCCGTCGCCGTTATGAAATACGGTGTGGAATTGGGGAAAAGGACCTGGGATGCCTTTGCCAGGGAACTGGATCTGACGACCGATCGCATCGATAAGGTTATCTGTCACCAGGTGGGCGAGGCTCATCAGAAATTGATCCTGCAGACGATCGGTCTCTCTGCTGACAAGGACTTTTCTTCTTACGAATTCCTCGGCAATATGGGCACCGTTTCTCTGCCGGTGACCGCTGCAATTGCCAAGGAACGAGACTTCCTTCTTCCCGGCGACACCGTTGGTTTTCTCGGTATCGGCAGTGGCTTAAACTGCCTGATGCTGGCCATCCAGTGGTAAAATGGCGTCGCAAAAAGTCCGTTCTGCTGCTTTGCGCAAATTTTTCAGGACTTTGACATACTGATGTATGTCTTCACCCCTGAAAAATCGCGACGCCTTGCATAACGAAATTTTTGCTTAGCCATTGGCTTATGGATGAGTCCATCTGTTTTTAGATGCTAAAGTTTTATTAAAGAGAAGATAAATGAGCGATCTCTACCCCTTTGAAAATAATTTCCTGGAACTGAACCAGCTGAAATACCACTACCTCGACGAAGGGCAGGGTGATCCTGTGGTCATGGTTCATGGCAACCCGAGCTGGTCTTTCTACTACCGCAACCTGGCAAAGACGCTGCGCGATCGTTATCGCGTTATCGTCCCTGATCATATCGGTTGCGGTCTCTCTGATAAACCCGGTGACGAGGATTACTCCTATACCCTCAAGCAGCGGGTCGATGATCTCGATGCTTTGCTCGAGCACCTTGAAGTGCGCGAGCGCATCACCCTGATTGTACACGACTGGGGCGGTATGATCGGCATGGCTTACGCCTCCCGTTACCCGGAGCGGATTGCACGTCTGGTGATTCTCAACACCGGAGCTTTCCACCTCCCGGAAGGCAAGACGTTTCCGCTGGCGCTTAAAATCTGCCGTGATACGGCAATCGGTGCCTTCCTGGTGCAAAAGCTGAACATGTTTGCCCTGATGGCCGCGAGAGTTGGCTGCAAGCGCAACCCGATGTCTGAAGCCTTGCGCGGAGCTTATTGTGCTCCCTACGATACGGTTGCCGACCGCATAGCCACCTTGCGCTTCGTCCAGGATATCCCGTTGAAACCGGAAGACCCAGGTTACGACCTGATTACCGAGGTCGAAGAGGGCCTGGATCGCTTTGCTGATCTGCCGATGACAATCTGTTGGGGCATGAAGGATTTTGTTTTCGACAAGCATTTCCTCAAGGAGTGGCAGCGTCGCTTCCCCAATGCGGAAGTTCACGCTTTCGATGACTGCGGTCATTACATCCTTGAAGATGCCAGCGATGAAGTGATCCCGATTATCGAACAATTCTTGGAGGCCAACCCCCTTGACCAGCCGGCCGCAGCAGCTACTGACGAGAAAGCGTAATGAGCCAGACGGCCTCCGCTAATGTTGCCGCGCATCTCCCCAAGATGGCGCGGTTGCAGCCGGAAATTCCGGCTATTTTCATCCCGCAGGGTCGTGACGCCCAGCAGCAGACCCTCTACGCAAAATACACCTTTGCCGAACTTGATCAGGAAAGCGATCGCATGGCAGCGGCCCTGGAAGCGACCGGGGTCAAGCGTGGTGTTCGCACCGTCCTCATGGTTCCCCCCGGTTTCGAATTCTTTGCCCTGACCTTCGCACTCTTTAAAATCGGCGCCGTACCGGTGCTGGTCGATCCCGGCATGGGTGTTAAAAACCTCAAAACCTGTCTCGCTGAAGCCCAACCTGAAGTCTTTATTGGTATTCCAAAGGCCCATCTGGCCCGCCTTCTCCTGGGCTGGGGCAAGCCGACGGTTAAGACACTCCTGACCGTCGGCAAAAGGTTCTGGGGTGGTTCGACCCTCGACAAAATCCTGAGCAGAATTCCAAAAGACCAGCAATACCAGACAGCGCAGACCTCTGACGATGAAACCGCGGCGATTCTTTTTACCAGCGGCAGTACCGGCGTACCGAAGGGCGCTGTCTACAGTCACGGTAACTTCTCAGCGCAAGTGGAGATGCTGCGCCAGGTCTACGACATTCGTCCCGGTGAAATTGACTTGCCGACTTTTCCGCTCTTTGCTCTCTTCGCACCGGCCTTGGGAATGACCTCCGTTGTTCCTGAGATGGACTTCACCCGCCCGGCTGATGTCGATCCGGTCAAGATTATTGCTGCCATCGAAAAATTTCAGATCACCACCATGTTCGGTTCGCCGGCCCTGATCAATAAGGTTGGTCGTTACGGTGAAAAAAACAATATTCAGCTGACGAGCCTGAAGCGGGCGATCTCCGCCGGGGCACCGGTCCCCGCTGGCGTACTGCAACGTTTCACCACGATGCTTTCTGACGGAGCCCAGGTGTTTACACCCTATGGGGCCACCGAGGCCTTGCCCGTGTGTTCGATCGGCAGCGCTGAGATCTTGAGCGAGACCCGTCACGCAACGGATCGGGGCAAAGGTGTCTGTGTCGGCAAACCGGTGCCGAATATCCAACTTGAAATTATCGCTATCTCCGACGCGCCGATCGGTGCCTGGGACGATGGACTGAAGCTTGGCATTGGCGAGATCGGTGAAATTGTGGTGAAGGGCCCGCAGGTCACACAAAGCTATTTTAACCGCGAGGAGTCCACCGCGCTCGGAAAGATTGCTGACCGGGAAAACCCTGGTTTTTACCATCGCATGGGTGATCTTGGTTATCGTGATGACCAGGGCCGCGTCTGGTTCTGCGGTCGTAAGGCGCACAGGGTTGTGAGCACTGAAACGACCTACTTTACGATCCCCTGCGAGGCCATCTTCAATACCCATCCAGACGTGTTTCGGACCGCCCTGGTTGGTGTTGGTGAATTGGGCAATCAGAGGCCGGTTCTCTGCATCGAATTGGAACAGGGGGCTGACACCTCAAGACTTGAAAAGATCCACCAAGAATTAATTGTTATAGGCGCCGGGCATGAGGTAACCCGTCAGATAAAAACCTTCCTCTTCCATCCCGAATTCCCTGTCGATATTCGTCACAATGCCAAGATCTTCCGTGAGAAGCTGGCTGTCTGGGCCGAGGAGAAGCTGTCATGAAAGCTTTAGTGACCGGTGGCGGAGGCTTCCTCGGCAAAGCGATCGTCAAGCGGTTGCGAGAGCGTGGTGACGAGGTCTGCTCTTTCTCGCGAAATCCACACCCGGAGCTGACCGAGATGGGCGTTGAGCATTGCCGGGGAGAATTGGCTGATGCTGGAGCGGTCAAGCGGGCTGCCGAGGGTTGCGACATTATTTTTCACGTTGCCGCCAAGGCCGGCGTCTGGGGCCCCTACGAGGAGTTCTACAGGGCAAACGTCCTGGGGACGAAACATGTGATCGATGCCTGTCGTCTGCATGGCATCAAACGCCTGGTCTATACCAGCTCGCCGAGCGTGGTCTTTGATGGCTCCGACATGGAGGGTGTTGACGAGTCAGTCCCTTACCCGGAACATTTCGAAGCCTTTTATCCTCAGACCAAAGCCGAAGCGGAACAGTTGGTCTTGCAGGCCAATGATCAAACGCTTGCCACTGTTGCTTTGCGGCCGCACCTGATCTGGGGTCCGGAAGATAATCACCTGGTCCCTCGTATTCTTGCTCGTGGTGCCAAGGGGGCCTTGCGTAAGCTTGGAAGCCGTGAATGCCTGGTTGATACCGTCTATATTGATAATGCCGCTCTTGCTCACCTGCAGGCTGCCGATCACCTCGCCGTCGGGTCCGTCGTCGCCGGTAAAGCTTATTTTCTCTCTCAAGGAGAACCTTTGCCGATCTGGGATGTGGTCAACCGGATCCTCGACGCAGGTGGCTTGCCACCGGTGACCCGTATCATCTCTCCTTCTCTGGCCTACACAATCGGCGCGATCCTAGAGAAGGTCTACGGGCTGCTTAACCTCAAAGGCGAACCGAGGATGACGCGCTTTGTTGCCAAGGAATTATCCACCTCACACTGGTTTGATCTCAGCGCGGCAAGAAATGACTTTGGCTATCAGCCTGAAGTCACTTTTGACGAGGGGATAGAGCGATTGCGCGAATGGTTAACGTCTCGATGAGCTGAATTGCTCAAGGGACCATGGCTTTTTTCGGGACGATAAACCGAACAAAAGGCATACGTCTTTACACCAAAACAGTAAGAACTGAAATTAAAAGACCAACGTAACGCTAAGCAAGGCCAAGAAAGACGCAAAGGCTGACTCTCCTCTTTTTTGAAGTGGTTTCCTTTACGATCATTCTTTACCTTCTAGCGCCTTTGGGTTAAATTTTTGCAACCGTTTTTTGGGTTATAAGTCCTTGGACTTTCTACACAGCAAGTTGTCTAAGGCGAATGACTATTGACTAATGACTGATGAAATTAAAAGGGCACTGCTGATGTCAGAAGAATCTAAAAATGCAAGCGGTAAAAGTCTCCTGGAGAGAGTTATCTTTGAAGCTAAAATAAAATATAAGTCCTTGCCTGAAACAAATCTTTCTGGCCTCAGTAGTAATTTAAGCGTAGGTGGGCTTTACCTTAGAACCAGATTACCCTTGGACGTTGATGACACCTTGTTCCTCTCTTTTTCTCTCCCCGGCCGGGAGGGGGAGCTGCCCCTCTCATGTGATGCCCGGGTCGCATGGACAAATTGTGATAATAATCGGCGTAAGCCTGATTACGCCACAGGGGTCGGTTTGCAGTTTTTAAACCTTTCTGCCGAAGACGTGTCAACACTGGAAAAGTTTATAGATAGCTATGAGGAAGAAAAAAGGATGAATGTGGTTTGCGCCTGGTGTGGCAGCTCTCTCGGCTATCGCAAGGGCCCCTTTGGCAAAACAAGCCATGGTGTTTGCGAGCAATGTCATAAAAGCTTGGCCGTATAACTGTTCCTGGTAACTTTTGCATTGAGTATTCATTATGCCGCTTACTTTGACTCCATGGCATGACCCACCGTCCCCTCCTGACTTGAAACCAGAAGAGGTCCACCTCTGGCGTTTTCCACTTGTCTGTTCAGATTCACTCGAACCTCTCCTCGATGAGCAAGAGTTGCAGCGTGCCAAGCGTCTGCGCAGCCCAGATAAAGCCCGCGCTTTTGTAGCCGCCCGTGCTCGCTTGCGTCAGATCCTCTCCGGCTACCTGGAGATGGAGCCCCAATCTCTTCTCTTTTCTTATGGTCCCGCGGGCAAGCCTGCACTCGTCGGCCTTGCTGATTCGCCCGCGTTCAATCTGGCTCACTCAGGCAACTGGGGTTTGTGTGCCGTAGTG
>JAOUDB010000155.1 GCA_029859485.1 Desulfuromonadales bacterium
CCTCCCCAGCAGCCCGAGGCAGGCCCCGATCAGGTCGTCGCGAATGGTGCAGCAGACGCAGCCATTGGCCAGCTCGACGGTGTCGTTTTCGACCCCGACGATGAGCTTGGCGTCAATATTGATCGCGCCGAAGTCGTTGACCAGCACCGCGGCGCGCACGCCGTGGTCGCCGATCAGGATGTGGTTGAGCAGCGTTGTCTTTCCGGCGCCGAGAAAACCGGCGATCAGGGTAACGGGGATCTTTGGTTTGCTTCGGGTCTCGGTCATTGCGCCTCATCCCGAAAAATCGTTAGAGCCGTCAGACCAAATGCTAAGCGGTGAACGCCTTCTTCAGATCCCCTGTTCATATTTCGGCATTTCATGCGTTCTCCTTGTTCTATTTTATTTACTGTTCTGATTTGTTGAATATATCCGTGGGATTATTTTTTGAGCTTCCAGGTCACCACCGTGCCTCCGGTTTGGAACTCAAACGGTTTCACATCACTGAACTTGTCCGAAATCTGGCCGCTCGCCTCGAGGTCCGCGGCCAGATCGAAGGCCTGGACCGGGGCACCCTCATTGAGGCTCAGCTTGTCCAGATCAATCCACACCACGTTCGGCATATTGGTGAACTCGAAGAAGTAGCGCTTGTTGGTCAGGTCGCTGATCGTGCGCCACTGGGTTGCCGAGACGTTCGGCTTCACGGGATCGTTTGCGCCAATCGGCGTGGCCGCGTTGCGAATCACAGTCAACACACCAGCCACCGCTTCCTGATAGGTCGTCGGTTGCTCGGGCAATTTCGTCAGGTAGTAGGCGCTGCGTACGAATCGATCATCCGCATCAGCGGTTCCCGGCAGCGGCTTGTTGCCGCCCAGACCCTCATACTGCTTCAGTAGAATGAGCTGTTCATCGTAAGGCGGTGAGTTCGTCATCACCGTGAACTGCTTGCCGTGGTGAATGACGGGCTTTCCGTCCAGGATCTCGATGACGGCAGAATCGCCGGTCGCGTCGGCAAGGGAAATGTGGATCGGTGCATCCACAGCTTCACCCTTATGGGTCAAGCCGAAGGGGACGACCTGAACCGTCTTGGTCGCCTCAACCGCCTCGGCCACGGTTGCGAAATTATCAAGGTAGTACTGGGCCCAGACTGAAACGGATAACCCCGCGAGGGCAGCGTCGCGCTCGCCATAGTTCGATTCCGCCAGATACAAGAGGTTCGCAACAAGCCCCGCCTCATTCATGCCGTCGGCGGATGCTGAGTTCCAGATGGCCCCGACAACGCTGCCATACTTCGATGTCCATTTCATCGGGTTGGTTGATGTCATACCCTGGCGTTCGATCCCCCTCGGCATGGCATACAATTTCGTGCCCATTCTTTCGGTCCAATCCATGTTTCTTGCGACAAGGACGGGTTGGCCCTCGGTTGTCCATAAGATACGTGTGCACATCTGCGAATCCCTCCAGCGATATGGGTTTCTGTGTTCTACTTCGGTTTCGCCCGGTGTTTCACTCGCCGCCGGCGACGCGCCGGCGGCGGTAATTGGCCTCGATGGTCACGCCACCTTACCCGTGCCGTGAATCGGCTTACCGGGGAAGACATCGTCCACCGTATCGGAATCTTTGATCACGATCGTTCCATTAACCAACACGTATGGAATCCCGGTCGACGGAAGTCCGCCATCCTTCATCGTGGCGTTGTCCTGGACCGTTTCAGGATCAAAGATCGTGATGTCCGCATCCTTGCCCTCCTGAATGCGCCCCTTGTCCGCCATTTGCGGAACGCCGTTGTCCTCCATATATTTTGCGATCATGTAGGTCATCTTCGAAACGGCGAGTGAGAGCGGGATGTCAAGCTTCTTCTCCCGCGTCCAGGCGAGGATTCGTGCGTGTGTACCGGCGCCGCGCGGGTGGCCGTTGACCGTATCGCAGGGATGGTCCCAGTCGAGGACGATCTCGCCCGTCTCGCGATCGGTCCAGACAAAGCCATCGCTGCCGACGACAGAGGAGGGATGCTCCAGCCCCTTGACGACGTCCTCTTCAAGGGCGTTGTAGAACATGATCGGTGTAAAGGGGGCCGTTTCCCTGAGATGCTCGTAGCTTTCCTTCGTCAGGGGCTCCAGGTTCGAGATCTGGATGATGTCCTTGTAGGTCCGCCCCATGTTGCGACCGTAGTTTTCCGGGTAAAGGTAGGGTGCCAATATGTCGCTGGCGCCGTAGTCGTACGGGTAGATCTCGCCGATCACCTGAATTCCCTTCTCGCGGGCCGCGTCGAAGAGCTCGAGCGCGGCCTTCGTATCCCGCAAGGCCTGGGCCGACATATGCTGGAGAACCACACCGCCACCGTAGATCTCCTGCGGCGCCATCATCTCGAAGAAGGCCAACAGGCCGCTCGTGGGCGGCATCTGGCTGGAGAAACGGGAGTGCACATAGGTCGACTGGCCATACTTGCCGGCCAGCTTCTGGCAGATCGCGGATTCCTGCTGTGAGCAGCCGTCCACCATGTAGCCGACGGCGTGGCCGACACCGACCGATCCCTGTTGCAGCCCTTCCTCCATCATCTTTTCGAACTGCTCGATCTGCTCCGCGGTCGAAGGCTGCTGGGACCACTTCATCGAGGTGTGGGCCTTTTCGGGAGACACCATGTCCAAAACGAAATTGCCGTGGAACATCTCCGTGAGGTCCGGGTTGAGAATGAACTCCCGGACCGCGACCGAGCTGACGGAGCCCCCGTAGTTGCTCCGCGACTTGCCATCCAGTCCCTCGTACCATTCCTTCACTGGATAGACGCCGAGCTCAAGCTCCATGGGCGTCGTGACTCCGTCGCGCAGCGCCAGCTTCTGGCCGAACGGATAGCCGGCATTGTGATTGTGCATATCGATGAAGCCCGGGCACACGACGTGCCCGGTGGCATCGATGGTCTCCTTGCCCTGGATCGCCTTCTCGGTGACCACGGCGATCTTGCCGTCGTTGATGCCGACGTTTCGCACCGCGTCGAGCTCTGTTTCCGGATCAATAACGCGTCCACCAGTAATCACGATGTCATACTCAGCCATGTTCTTTTCCTTTCGTTGGGTTATGGGTAAAAACGGCACACTAATCAGTAAACAGCGTCTTCAAATCGACTTCCCGCCATTCCGTTTTCTGAGGGATCTTTAACCACACCTTAAGTTCGCTCAGGTCAGTGACAATTTGATGAACGGTGATGTCTGCATCGAACTTCTTCGGTTTGGTACAGCCACCATTCTCTTTAAACGTCCCGTCATCGTTAAACAGATGGTTATCGAATATTTCCATCGCCTTGTTGGCGTCGATCCTACCGTGCGATTCGGCCAGACGGGCATTGAGGTTGTCGAACCGTCTCAGGGAATTGCTCACGGTTTCTCGCTTATGGATGCCCCAGTCGGGGTTCATGTAGCTGTTCACGATTGCCATGGTGTCGCCGTCGGCATTACGGCGGCGGCTGTCGGAAGTCGGGCACTCGAAGCTGAACCCATTGGGCGTGGAATCCGCCACAGTAAAGATCCAGGAGGCGTCATTGCGCAGGGTGTTCAATCGATTGCTGACCGCCTCGGCATGGTCGCACTCCACCATAAGGTCGATGAACGCATTCAATATGGATGCTCGTTCGGTGAATACGACGTTGCCACCCATTGAGGTACCATCGTGGGTGTCCATGTACACGCCCTTTTCATTGACCATGCTTGATGCCAGCAGATAACCGGGCCAGCCCAGGTTTGCGATCGCATTCGAGCCATCGGTCGGATTCCAGACAGTCAGGTACAGGGGGAATGGCAGGAAGGCCTCGCCCCAGTCCAGGTTCCGCGCTGTAATCATGCCGCCGTGGGGCGTGGCATCTCCCGAGGCAAGAATGCTGGAACAGCCCGCCATGGTATGGAGCTTCGCCTGGTAGATCGTCATGACGAAGCTCTGGTTCAGCACGGACACTTTGTCCGTGGACCAGCCCACTACATCAGCGATTCCACGAATCATTTCCTTCATTCGGTGCGATGATGCATCAAAGGTCCTGCGACCGAAAAGCGCCTCGGCTTCGGACTGCGTGGGCAGTTTTTTGTCGATCTGCGGCTGAACAACAGCGTCCCAGACTTGCTGCATCCCTTTTTGGGTAAATGCGCCATACTGCCGTCCCATTTCGCGCCAGCTGCCCTGGAGCTGCAGCACCTGGATCACGTCATCGCCGGTATTGAACATCTTTCCATTACCGGATTCTTTAATCAGAGTGAGTTCATTTGTGACCATTTTCTTGTCTCCTTTCTTATCTAGCCATTAAGTTGCTCTTGGTCTGTTCGCTACCACTTAACAATCCCCTTGGTGACTTTAATGCAACCAACTAGCGTTGAACCGCCATAATCCTTGGTCAGTCGTAATAGGGTTTTATGAAACCCTTCGTTAGGAAAAGTAGTTCTCACTTCGTCAATCACTGCTTTGTCGATCCCTTTGCGCGTCAGTCCCATGGTAAAATCAACCCAATCGGCTTTACGACAAGCCTCAATGACCTTTTGATTCGGCCCCTTGTAAGGGGTAATCTTATGGTGCCACTGGATAATGTTGCGCAGCAGTTCTGGATCAAACCCCCAGCCGTACTTTTCGTTATCAGCGATGGCCACTGTCTCTGAGGGTTCCAAATACGCCAGTTCATGATCCGTCCAAAGCCCGATATCATGATAGACAAAGGCGGTTTCAACCAATTGCTCATACTCAGGAGCCTGGTTAAGCAGATGCATCGCGAAAGTGATGTTGCGGTAGACATGATTGCGATAACCAGGAAAGTCTTTACTGATTTGCGTTTCATAACGAGCTAACAACTCATCAACGAGCGGTCGTTGTAAATTGATTTCAATCTTCGACATGTATTTCCCCCTTCGGCGAAATAGCACCATATAAGTCAAACCGATGTTCAAGCCCGTGCGGTGCGCTTTTGATACAGCTTTCACTCGTATCCGCCTACCTCACCTTAATTCACTTTCGCGCCGGGTTCGATCAACGTCGGTGGTTCCGTCGGTTGGAACTAGGGTAAAGAGGACACGTTATTCGGTGAACATCTCCTTCAGATTCACTTCCCGCCATTCCGTTTTCTGAGGGATCTTTAACCACACCTTAAGTTCGCTCAAATCGGTGACGATCTGATGAACGGTGATGTCCGCATCGAACTTCTTCGGTTTGGTTGCGCCGCCATTCTTTTTGAACGTTCCATCGTCGTTAAACAGATTGTTATCGAATATGTCCATCGCCTTGTTGGCGTCGATCTTGCCATGCGACTCGGCCAAACGGGCATTGAGGTTGTCGAATCGCTTCAGAGAATGGCTCAGGGTTTCCCGCTTGTGGATGCCCCAATCTTCCAACATGTAAGTGTTCACGATCGCCATAGTGTCACCGTCGGGGTTGCGCCGGCGATTGTCGAAATTCGGAGCTTCGACGCTGAATCCGTTCGGTGAGGAATCCGCGACCGTCCAGATCCACGATAGGTCGTTGCGTTGGCTGTTAAATCGATTGCTGACCGCCTCGGCATGATCAGACTCGACCAACATATCGAACACGGCATTCACAAATGAGGCTCGATCGATATACACAATGTTGCCGCCCATCGATGTGCCGTCGTGGAGATCCGCATACACGCCCTTTTCGTTGACCGCGCTCGCAGCGAACAGCATCCCTGGCCAGTTGAGGTTCGCCAACGCATTCGAACCATCGGTCGGATTCCAAACAGTCAGATAAAGGGGAAACGGCAGGAAAGACTCACCCCAGTCCAGGTTCCGCGCCGTGATCATGCCACCATGAGGCGTGGCCTTCCCCCAAGCAAGAATACTGGAGCAGCCGGCAAAGGAGTGGAGTTTAGCCTGGTAGACAGACATCATCACAGATTGGTTCAACAGGGAAACTTTGTCCGTGGACCAGCCAACCGCATCAGCGACGCCCCGAATGATTTCCTTCATTCGGTGCGATGATGCATCGAAGGTCCTGCGTCCAAAGAGTTCCTCGGCTTCGGACTGCGTGGTCAGTTTTTTGTCGATTTGCGGCTGGATGACAGCGTCCCAGACTTGCTGCATCCCCTTCTTTGTAAGCGACCCGTACTGCTGGCCCATTTCGAACCAGCTGCCCCTGAGCTGCAACACCTGGATTGTGTCGTCGCCAGTATTGAACATTTTGCCGCCCTTGGCCTCTTGAATCAGTTCCAAAGTATTGCTCGTATCTGCCGCATAAGCGGATGAACAAACGAAAAAGAACACCAGCAGCAACAAGGCCCTAGTGATAATTGATTGTGAATTCAATATGACTGACTCCTCTTATCTAACTACGTTAAACTTACGCTCTATAAGGTTGTTTTCGTTTTGCAATTTTTCTCTTCACCCGTATGTGAATGGCCAGACCGAAGGTTATTTAAACCAAGCGACAAAGGGGTTCGAGATGACCGGGGTGGCTGTGAATTTGAACAGCCACTCGGGACCGAACGCATCGGGTTGCTCGACGAAATACTGCACCTGGAACTGGTACTTGATGGGAATTGAGCCCACCTTGGTTGTTTTGGCGACCCCTATCCCGAGCGGCAAGGTCAGCGCCTGATCACTATCTGCCTCCCA
>JAOUDB010000156.1 GCA_029859485.1 Desulfuromonadales bacterium
ATTATCGACCGTCTCAACCCGGTGGCCCTCTGCCGTCTTTTTCCATAATTTAATAGTCCCGCTGTCGCAGCCGTCGGCATAAAATCGCTTCTCCAGTTCCTTGAGCCATGGCCCTGGGAAGAGGTTCTCTTCATCGAGGCGTTGCATGTCGATCAGGAAAGACGGCGCTTCGGTGACCCGGAAGATCAGCACTGGTATCTTGTGATCGCAGATTTCGGCTTCGACCTTCAGGTGACGGGCCTGGTAAATGATTCGATCGTGCCGGGTAAGGGTTTGTCGGTGCTCTGATGTGAACCCTCGACTGCCGGCAAACTCAAATTTCTCGATCTGTTGCGGGTGAACTTCATAAACCTCGAAGGTGCACCAGTTTTCCTCGGTCAGGTTCCAGTCGTAGCCTGCAAGCTTGTGGCTGATCCGTTCGGCAATATCGGGCGGACCGTAAATCTTTATGGTTCGTGGCGCAACAAGAACGTGCCGCAGGAGGTGATCGAAGCCCATCAGGTGGTCCATGTGGGCGTGGCTGATAAAAAGGGCATCAATCGAGCGCAAGACCCGTTTTGCTAGGTGGTGGAGTTGACCGCAGTCGAGCAGGATGCCGCGACCGGTTGGCCGGATATTGATGAGCATGACCGGATCATCGATCAGGCCGGAGAAAAAGCTTGGTTGCAGATAGCGGAACAGACCTAGCTCTTGCATGGAGTTCCATCCCCATTACCTTCGTCAGTCACTGCACAAATTCTGAAGCGCTGCCAGCGCAACCCGCACCGCATCTCGCTCGGCTTGTTGTTTGACAGCCAGGTCGACGGACTCCGCCACCAGCCGTTCGGCCAGAACCGCGCAGACGCAGCCGGCGGCAAAGCCATAAACCAGGCCCATTTTGAAGAGGGTGCCGGCCTCCATCTCGTAATTGAGGATCTTCAGCTGCCGGTACTCTTCGCTGATTCCCTGCAGGGAACGCAACAGGAACGGGTTGGCCGAGTCACTGCGTTCCTGGCCTTCGTAGAAGGTGTCGACACTTGCCGTAACACCCAGGTGCGATCTGATGCCGAGTTTTTTCGCTGCTCCGGCCAGCGCCAGGGTGACATAGGGGTCGGCAGCGGCAGGGAACTCGACTGGGGCGATATCCAGGGCGGCACCCTGTCGGCAGAGTGCGGCGTTCGAAATCACCAGGTCACCGGCCTTGACCTCTGTCGCGATGCCGCCGCTGGTGCCGACCCTGATGATGGTGCGGATGCCGACTGATACCAGTTCGTTGACAACGATCGACAGTGATGGTGCACCCATGCCGCTGGTAGACGCGATAAACTTGCCGCTATCGGTCCTTTCACACAGGTAGCTGTGCAGGCCACGGTTTTCTGAGAGGGTCGCCAGGCAGCTGACACCGTCGGTCTCTTTTGCGATGCGTTGTGCCCGCTCCGGGTCGCCGCAGAGCAGCGCGGCGGTCGGCGCTACCGCCCCGAGGTCATGTTTGCCGAAACCGATGTGGTAAAGGGGTTGCTGGGTCATCTGTTGCCCTCCTGAAGTGCATTAAACCTCAGTACAATAGTAGAATCTTCTCCACAGATCGCAACAATCAAAGTGGAGCGCGGCCGATGACAGCAGGTTGTTGACCTTCACACCCGGTACTCCAACCCCCTGCAACAAGATTTTAAAATGGTAAGCTGTGATGAGAGGCCCTCAACTTGTTTCCGTTGAGGGTTCGAGCGGGTCGCATGAAAGTTGACAGACTTGAAGAGATGTTGCGCACCATTGACGTAGAGGCTCGAGCCACTGCTTTTCTGACGGGCCGTTCGAGTTTCGCCCCCAGGGTCATGGAGGCGTTTGAACAGGTACCGCGTACAGCTTTTGTACCGCCGGAATTGATCGATTATGCCTATGAAAACAGACCTCTGCCGATCGGTCGGGGACAGACCATTTCGCAGCCCTATATTGTCGCATTAATGACTGATCTGCTCGAACCGCGATCAAATCAAACCGTTCTCGAAGTCGGTACCGGTTCCGGCTACCAGGCAGCTATCCTTGCGCAACTGGTGCAACATGTCTACAGCCTGGAAATCATCCCTTTGCTGGCTGTCGAGGCGGCTGCGCTGCTCGCCCGGCTGGGTTATTCCAACATCAGTGTTAAGACCGGCAACGGCCACATCGGCTGGCCCGAACACGCCCCTTATGACGGCATCATCATAACGGCCGCAGCGACCAACCTGTCACCCGCACTGCTCGATCAGTTGAAGCCAGGCGGCCGATTGGTTGTTCCTTTGGGGCGGCCCCATATGACGCAGGATCTGATGCTGATCGAAAAAGACATCGGCGGCAAATTACACAGCCGGAAAATTCTAGACGTCGCTTTCGTGCCAATGATGGACGAGGATCATGATTCTTCGATCACTCATGGGTAGGGGTAAAGCACGCTTTTGCTGCAGCAATCAACTGGCTGCTAGGAAACCCGGAAGCGAATCGTTGTCGGCAACAGATAGGCCGTGGCTGCAAGCAGCAGTAAAAGGCTGTAGCCGAACTCAACGGCGAGAAGGGTTGCAAGCGCGGCACCTACGACCGAGAGACAGCTGTTGATTCCCCAGGCCCAGGGGATCTCGGCCCGGTGCGCCTGGTTGAGAAGTCTCAGCCCGAGCGGGAAAGGCATGCCCATGATCACTGCGGCCGGTGCCAGCACCAAAACCGCCAGGGCAGTACGTAGCGGCATTGCCAGCGGCAGTGTCGTCTCCAAGAGCATCCCAAGCAGCACGACATAGAGCAGCAGGATGCTGCTTGTCGCGGCTGTCCATCTCCAGGGGCGACAAACACGGAATCGTCCTGTCAGTGCGCTGCCGGTCGCTGAACCGATCAGAAGAACGGCCACCACCAGCGCTGTCGCATAAACCGGATGGCCGAGATAAAGAACGAAGCGATGAATCAGGGCTAACTCTGTCCACATATAACCGACGCCCAGCCCTCCAAAATAAATCAGCACCTGCCAATGCGTGCCACTCCCCTTTGGCAGCCGGGTCAATGGCAACAGAATCAGCAAAGTGGCCAGCAGCGACAGCACCCCGGCGGCCAGAACGGCGACCAGCATCCCCAGTTCGATGAAGGGCAGGTTGCGCTGACCGTAGAGGTTGATCAGCGCATTGACTTGGCTCCAACGCAGGAACTGGGAGAAGAATGGCTGTTCATCGTCAACCGGTTTGATCCGGAACGCATAGTTGTTGTAGAGCTGTGCTCTTTCGGGCCCCAGAACCGCATCAAAAAGTTGGAACAGGGAGTCATCTTGCAGACGGTTGAAGCGCTGGCGCTCCTCCGGGTGGAGGTCGGGCAAGAGGACCGGATCAAAGGCCCAGCGCTTTGCAAACGACCTGATCGCGGCCAACTCAGCCTTGGTGTAGGGAGTCCGCTTGACGCAAAACGTCAAGGTACCCCAGCTACGGACAGCAGCAATCCGGTCTTGTGGAGTTGTGACCCCCGCCTCTTCTAGGGTTTCCACCAGGGTTGCCAGCAGACGTAGCGATGTGCGTACCGGATAATCAACCCAACTCGTTACGGTCAGCAGCCCTTGAGGGCTGAGCTTGCTCCAGGCCTGCTGCAAGGCTTCGCGGGTTAGCAGGGGCTGCTCGTGCAGGGCAAAGAGCCCGGCATTGCCGCCAAAGCCGCCGACTTTCGGCAATATGATCAGGTCGTATTGCTGCTGATCGCGGGCGAGCCAGGTTCGCGAAACCAGTGTTTGCCACGTGACCCTGGGGTTGTTGAAGATTTGGCTGACGCGGGTCGGTGCTGCTGTGCGCAACAGCTCAACCAAGGGCTTATGCGCTTCAACCGCAACAACAGTTTCAGCTCCCCGGTCGATTGCCATGGCCACATCGACGCCGGTGCCTGCGTCGAGCACCAGCACTCTGAGAGGGATACCCAGGGCATAGGGCAGGGCGAAGGTTGATGCGTTGCGGGGGCTGTCCCCCCCGGCGGTCTGGGGCAGGCTGCCGATGCTGTCTCCGTTGATAAAGACTGCCGGCGCTTGCGGCATTTCACCCGACCAGTTTAAGCTGACGCCCTCTGCGCCACGCAGCACCGGAGCGTCCACAATATGGATTTGACCGGCCGCGGCAGGTTGATTGGCCAGGAGAGTGGCCCCTGGCAGATCGAGTGCGCGACGTAAATCTTTATACTGCGAAAGTTCCAGTTCCGTCGCCTGCACCAGGAAGATCGTCACCAGCGCCAGGCTGAGCACCAGGACGACGCGTGTAGCAGGTCTGCTGCCCGGCAGCAGCAGCGCAGCTGCTGCCAGAGCCAGAAACCCGAAGCAGGGAGGCAACTGCTGAGGCAGCAGCAGCGAGAGCCCTGCAAGACCGAGCAGGCAACCGAGACCGGAACCGAACATGTTGGCAAAATAATAGCTGCCGATGCGTTCGGTTTCGAGGGTGAAGATCAAGCCGATGGTCAGAGCCCCGCAGGTGAACGGAAGCAGCAGAAGAAGAGCCACCGCAGACAGTTTTAAGACCTCGCCGATATCGACAAACAGCAGGAACGAATCAAACCCGCCAAACAGGCTCTGTGTCATGGTCAGCGAGCCTGCCAATGTTACAGCGCAGCAACAGAGCAGAAGCGGCAGCAGTTGCGCCTGTCGTGCTGTCATCCAGCGTCGGGTCAGGGCGAGGAGGGTGCCCGCAGCGCCGAAGCCGAGCAGGGCGATCGAAATAACCAGGTAGGCGAAATGGTGCCATTGACTGGTGGCCAGGATTTGCAGCAGCGCTATCTGAAAGGCGAGCAGGGCGGCAGAGACGAGGGCCAGTGACAAATGTTTGCGGTTACACAGCCCGATCATTCTTCATCGGCCCTCTTGAAAGGAACGAATCTTACCGGCATCAGGCTGGTTGAGATTGTCTTGCCATCTCTTTTCTGGATGAGCATCAAGGTTTGTACGAAGAAAGGCGAGCCCACCGGGATGACCATCAGCCCGGATTCAGCCAACTGCTCGATCAGTGGCGGGGGAATAAACTCAGCTGCTGCCGTAACAATTATCGCATCGAAAGGCGCATGCTCCTTCCAGCCGTAATAACCGTCGGCAGACCTGGTTTCGACATGGGTGAAGCCCAGTTGCTTTAAGAGCACAGCAGCCGAATCCGCCAATTGCGGGATAATCTCTATGGAGTAAACTTGCGCCCCGGTGGCTGCCAGTATCGCGGCCTGGTAGCCTGAGCCGGTGCCGATCTCGAGGATTTTGCGTCCGGGGCCGGGCTTGATGATCTCGGTCATGAAGGCGACGATGAAGGGTTGTGAAATGGTCTGCCCATGACCGATCGGCAACGGTCGATCCTGATAAGCCTGGTGGGACATGGACCCTGGCACAAAGAGATGGCGAGGCACTGTGCGCATGGCTGCCAGTGTTGTTGGGTCCTTGACTCCGCGCGCAAGAACCTGCTCTTTGACCATGGCCTCGCGCTCTTCTTCGCGTTCGCTTGAGGCGACTGCACCGTGGCATAAGAGCAGAACCAGGCAGAGCACAAGAACGCCTCCATACGCCGATTTACGCCGTATTTGCATAAGCACCCCCAGGGTGGTGGCAATCTACGACCCACCTAGGGCGTTAACGCGTCTGCCCCAGGTCGTCCGCCATGTTCCTGAAGCTAGAGCATCCTTTCCCAGTTCACCCGGCAGAGATCGGGGTCACCCGCCCAGGAGATGTCGAGTTTGCCCCGATGGGCCTTGTGAAGAACGCGACCCAGGTGCTCGGCCAGTTTCTTATCGGTGGTCTCGATGACAAGCTTGTCATCGTCACGGATCTTACGAATAACCCTCTCAAAAGGGTTTTTCTCAAGAGCTTTGTGCTCTTCGTTTTTAAGAATTTGTTGGATTTCCTCTTCATGCTTCCACAGGTAACTGCCGCTTAATGTCACGATCCCTTCAGGGTAACCCGCGGCGATCTTCTGGCACGCCGGGCAGGTGATCCAGTTTGTTTTGGGGTCATTCTCCAGTTTACGATATTCTTCTTGATCAAGTGACCAGCGCTGCTGTTGGTAAACCGTTTTGCAGGTCGTGCACAGTGACGGTTCTTTCAGTGCTTCCTCAGGCTTGAATGGGTCAAGGTTGGTTGGTTGGCGTCCGCGCTTGCTGTTGATGCCATATTTTCGGGTGTCTTTTTTCATGATCTCCTCCTTTCCCTTAGCCACTCCATCTTCTTTTCAATTGTATCACTATTTTTCACAACCAAGTGCTCCGCAACGGACAAATAACAACTGTTTATTAACCAGTTAGCGGAACGCCATGAATCCGGGGTTATTCCTGACAAGTAAAGTCAGGAGACAACGAAGATTGCCCCTCAGGAGTTGGGGGCGCTGAATTTGGTGTGTTCCATTTGAGTGGCCCCAATTTTCTGTCGATTTATGGGACACGAGGTTAATTCAGGTCGCTCAGCGATCCCAGTAGAGGTAGTGTGGCGATTCGGAGAGAAGTTCCAAGCAAGCGGCCAATGAACCGGTGAAATCGATCCGTTCCCAGCGTTTCAGGTTGTGGAAGTATTCGATCCGCCACTGGGCGTTATCATCGACGCGGATCAAGCGGGCGAAACTCTCATCCCCTTTAAGC
>JAOUDB010000253.1 GCA_029859485.1 Desulfuromonadales bacterium
CGTGCCTTCCTCAGCTTGCCTCGGTTCGTCTGCCAGTGTTAGCATCAAAAGTGTAGGCAACAGAACCAGGGAACTCTTGTGCAAGACCAATTTGGACGAAAAATAGAATATTTGCGTTTGTCAGTGACGGATCGCTGCAATCTGCGTTGCCGCTACTGTATGCCTGAAAGTGGGGTCGCGGATCTTACCCATGGCGATGTGCTGCGCTACGAGGAGATGCTGCGGGTGGCTGCCGCGGCCTGCCGCCTCGGGATTCGCAAAATCCGCGTGACCGGTGGTGAGCCCCTGGTCAGGCGAGGTATTGTCGACTTTATCGGTCGTTTGGCTGGCTTGCCGGAGAAACCGGAAATCACACTGACTACGAACGGCCTGCTTCTGGCAGGACTGGCAGAGGAGCTTAAGGCTGCCGGCCTTTCTCGGGTGAACATCAGCCTTGATACACTCCGCCCGGAGCGCTTTGAAGAGTTGACCCGTCGTTCGGGGTTGGAGAAGGTTCTGGCCGGCATCGAAGCCGCCGAAAGAGTGGGGATGCTGCCGATCAAGCTGAATGTCATTCCTTTTGCAGATTTTAACGCTGATGAGATCGTTGATTTCGCCCGGCTTACACTGGAGCACCCCTGGGATGTCCGTTTTATCGAGTTCATGCCGATCAGTGCCGATCTGGAATATGCTTCTAAAGACGGCATGCCGATCAACGAGGTTGAATCACAGCTGCGAACTTTTGGCGAGTTGGAGGCTCTTCCTTATCAGGCCTCCTCAGGGCCTGCTCAAATGTATCGTCTGCCGGGGGCGAAGGGACGTGTCGGGCTGATTCCTTCTGTCTCCGGGCATTTTTGTGGTGATTGTAATCGCCTGCGAGTGATGGCCGACGGCCGGGTGCGTGGCTGCCTCTTTGATAATGAAGAGACTGATCTCAAAACGGTTTTGCGAGATGGCAGTGATGATCAGGTCCTGGAGGAACTCCTCGTGGCGGCAGCCTGCGCCAAGCCGGAGAAGCACAAAATCAATGGTAAGGACTTCATGACGCCGAGTCGGCGCATGCACGGCATTGGTGGTTGATAGAGGCTGGGGTTGGTGGCTGGTAACTAGAGGCTGGATAAAAAGAATATCGAGAGAAAGGCCCGCCGGGATAAACGGCGGGCCTTTCTTGTTTACGATTTGTACGACAGATTACTGTTTGACGTGGCAACGGGCACAGTTTCCCTTTGCATCAAAAGCACGTTTGCCGTTGTGACAGACACCACAAAGGTTGCCCGCGTAGATCTCATCCATGGTGATCTCTACGGTTCCCTGTTTCATTTTCGGGAACATGTCCTTGTTATGGCAGTCTTTGCAGTTGAGGTCTTGCTCTTTATGTATCGTGCCGTCGAAGATGACAGTGCCCATCGGGCTTTTGTTGAATTCGATAGTTTTTTTGGCAGAGACAGCCAAAGCCGCTCCCGTGCTCAGAAACAGGGCGACAACAATCAGGCAGGTCACTTTTTGCATCGGTTTTCCTCCTGGAACGAGTAGGGTTTATAGAGTCTTGGGTAGACGGAGTTATTGTAACAGCTTGTCAGCACTCTGCAACGGGACAATTCTCTTTGTTGGCCCATACTCACTCGGGTAAGGCTTCGGCAAGGAGCTCCAGAATATGCAGTGCCCTCTGAGTCCCTTCGGCATGGTTGATACCGTCCTGAAGCTGCATGATACAGCCAGGGCAGTCTGTTGCGACCAGATCCGCTCCGCTACTTGCCACATTGCCGGCTTTTCTGGCGGCGATCCTCTTCGTGTGTTCATAGTGGTAAACCGAATAAGTCCCACCCAGGCCGCAGCAGGTTCCGGCGTCCGGCATTTCGACAAACTCCACCTGGGGCAACGCCTTGAGAATCTGCCGAGGTTCCTTGGTGATTCCCTGGTTGCGTAGATGACAGGGGTCGTGATAGGTCACCTTGATGCGTTGCTCGGCTTTGGGCAGCGCCTCCAATTTCTCAGCCAGGCCGTGTTTGACTAAAAAGACGAAAATGTCCATGACCTTTGCTGACATCTCTTCGAATTCATCCCCCATCTCTGCGTAGATGTTGCCGAGTCCGGAATTGCATGAGGCGCAGGCGGTAACGATATACTCAAAATTGTGCCGGTTGATCGCGGCAAGGTTCTGATCTGCCAGGCTCTCAATCGTCTTGGTTGCTCCTGCACTCACCGCAGGCAATCCGCAGCAGGCCTGGTCTTTTGGGATGATGACGGTGACGCCGAGAAACTTCAGCGCCTTGAGAAAGGCCTCGCCGACTGCAGGATACATGTAGTTGATGCCGCAACCGGTAAAGAAGAGCACGGTCGGCTGTTGAGAATCTCCCGGAATAACCTCGGGAACCCTCTCGCGAAAAGGTTTGGCGGTAATTGGCGGAAGCGTCCTCCCTTTTTCCAGGTAAGGCGCCGGAAAGCGCAGGTGCAGGCCGCTGTCTTTCGGGAGCTTTTTAAAGAGCAGCGACGACAGGCTGCCTCCTGACTTGGCCAAAAGGTTCATCAACTTCGGTCGACCGAGGACCGTGGCGACACCCTTGCCAAAGGTGGAGAGACCCCGTTCCTTCGCGATCTGCCTCCTTGCGGCGGCAACGATGTCTTCGGTGTGTACCTTGTTGGGACACCCGGCGCAGCAACTGCCACAGAGTAGACATTGGCTTAAGTCTTCTAGAACCTTGGGCTCGAGGCCGACTTCTCCTTCCAGGATCGAGCTGGCCAAGGCAATCTTGCCACGGGCGACCCGGCCTTCACGACGTTCAGCATCGAAGGCTGGGCAGTGGGCCCGGCAGGCTCCACACTTGACGCAGCGCTCTATTTCGTCTCGATAATCTTCGAGTTTTTTAAGTTTTGCCATTGCTCTATCTTTCTCACCACGAAGCACACGAAGATTATCTCTTTTGAGCTTTGAAGGTATTTAGCTCTTCGTGACCTTCGTGTTCTTCGTGGTTAATTCTCTGGTGAGTCTAAAAAAATCTTTCCTGGATTGAGGATATTGTTAGGATCGAGCGCTTTCTTGATCGCCTTCATGTATTCAGCAGCAGCCGGGGTGATCTCCAGTGGTATGTAGGGGGCCTTGGCTATGCCGACACCGTGTTCGCCGCTCATGGTTCCACCCAGTTCGAGAGCTGCCTTGAAAACGGCCTTGATAGCCCCTTCAGCTTTCATAATGTCGCCGGAAACTTTCCTGTTGACCATGATGTTGACGTGAATGTTGCCGTCTCCGGCATGACCGAAGTTGACGATCGGTATCTGATACTTGTCAGCAATGGCATCCACTTTGCGAATCATCTCCGGAACCTTGCTGCGAGGTACGCAGATGTCCTCGTTGAACTTGTCCGGATTCACCTTGCGCAGAGAAGCCGAGACCGAACGCCGGATCTGCCAGAGGGCTTCGCTCTCTTCCGGCGTGGTTGCGATACGGGTTTCAACCACACCGAGGGGTTTGATGATCTCGGCAATGCTGTTGACTTGTTTGTCGAGAAATTCTCGATCCCCGTCGACTTCGATGATCAGCACCGCCTGGGCGGTCTCCGGTAAATCCAGATCGGTTGCCTGGCGTACGCATTCAATGGTGCGTCCGTCCATAAATTCGAGAGTCGTCGGGATAATTTTATTGCGGGTGATCGCAGACACGGCTTGCGCCGCACCGTCGATCGAGTCGAAGAGCACCAGCATGGTTTTCTTCGCTTGAGGCAGGGGCAGCAGTTTGATAACGATTCGGGTGATGATACCGAGCGTTCCTTCGGAGCCACAGAGCAGCTTGGTCAGGTCGTAGCCGACGACGCCTTTCATAGTTGGACCACCGGTGGTGATGATATCACCAGTCGGGGTGACCACTTCAAGGCCGATGATGAAGTCCTTGGTGACACCATACTTGACGCAGCGCGGTCCGCCGGCACATTCGGCGACGTTACCGCCCAGGGTTGAAAATTTCAGGGAGGCCGGGTCGGGAGGGTAAAAGAGGCCGACTTTTTCTACGGCTTTCTGAAAACGTTCGGTGACGACACCTGGCTCGACGGTTGCCACCAGGTTCTCCTCGTCAATCTCAAGAATCTGGTCCATTTGCTCGGTACAAAGCACGATCCCGCCTTTGGTCGGTAGCGACCCTCCGGTAAAGCCACTACCGGCACCACGGGGGAAAACCGGGATGCGCTCCCGATTGGCGAGCTTCATGATGAGAGCAATCTCTTCTGCGGAGCCGGGTTGCAGGACAACTTCCGGTAAAAAGCTCTGCTGGGTCGCATCGTAGGAGTAACAGATGCGCTCTGCTTTGCTGGTCAGGACATTATCTTTACCAAGGACCTGAACAAGTTCATCGATTATTTTTTTGTCGATCATATTCACGCCTGTTCACCATGAAGGGCACGAAGACCACGAAAAAATCAAATTTTTCGTGGGAACTGAGATCCAGGAAAAAACTTTGTATTCTTCGTGATCTCTGTGGTTAAGAGTTGTTCTTTAGTACTGGCAGAATAGTACCGCCATCCGGAATAATCACAACCTCCGGATTGTCGGGAAGCTGTTTGTATGCCATCTGCAATGCCTCGTCAAGATTGTTTGCCTTTTCCATGCCCATCTTTTCGGTCTGCTCACGATTGAACTCGCTGATCAGAATGACGCGCCAGCTGCGTGCTTTGCTCAGGGTCGACCAAGCGGTTTGACCGTTGATCTCATAACGGTTGCGTAACGCTTTTTCGAAAGTATCGAGCTCTTCGTAATTGAACCAGTCAAAAAAAGTGGCGTTGCCGAAGCCGTCCGGGCAGGCAGCCAGCAGGATAACTGTTCCACCAGGGCGAACGGCCTGCACACCGTAATCAAGGGCTTTGTGGGCTTGAATGAAGTTGATGTCCTTG
>JAOUDB010000011.1 GCA_029859485.1 Desulfuromonadales bacterium
GTCGGCTTCTTTAATGCCGGCCTGTTCCATGGTCTCGGCGCTTGCGCCGTTACCAAGAACTCCAAGCACGTTGAGACGATCCTGGGCTTCATTGAGGTGCTCCTGGTCACGATCGACCAGTGTCACCTCATGCCCTTCCAGGGAAAGGCGTTCACAAAGAAAGTAGCCAACCTGGCCGGCTCCAACGATGAGTATGTTCATCTATAGCCCCTTGGATGTAAAAAAACAGCAAGTCGCTAGGATACCGCAGACCGCAGGCAGAGGAAACAAATTATACCTGTTTTTACTGTATTCTCTTGGCAGGATTCTGTATCCTGTATTATGCAGTTTTTCGCTGACATTCCTGAAGAGCAGTTGCGCCGCGAGCGCCAGAAGGCCCGTGAACTAAGGCGCTCCCAGTGGTGGCGCAACCGGATTGCCTCAGGGCTCTGCCACTATTGCGGCGGTCGTTTTGCTCCTGCCGAGTTGACGCTGGATCATGTCGTCCCCCTGGTGCGTGGTGGGCGCAGCAGCAAAGGCAACTGTGTCGCGGCGTGCAAAGACTGCAATACCCGCAAACGCGATCTGTTGCCTACCGAATGGCAGGAATATCTGGACAACCTTGTTTAAAATTCCGCTGCGCTACTAAAGCTCTTCAAACTGTTCCGTGTCATCGTCGCCATCATCCAGATCGTCATCGTCGAGATCGTCAAAGTCTTCATCCATAAAGCGTTCCAGAAAACGCTGATTGCTGCGCAGACGACGCTGGGTCTTCTCTTGCAACTCCGCAAGCTCCGGAAAGCGCTCTTCCTTGACCTCGACTTCAGCTTGTTCCGTTTCAATGAACTTGTCTTGTTCTTCCGTCATCGCAATCCCTTTTTACATAATCGATAGAGGTCCAGATATTGTTCTGCCGCCTGGTGCCAGGACATATCCTGAGTCATTCCCTGGTGCCTTATCTTCTGCCAGAGCGGCGGTTCGCTGTAAGCCTCCAGGGCTCTATCCAACCCCTGTAGAAGGCTTGCGTACTGATATTTTTCAAACATGAAACCATTTGCCGTTTCGGGTGCGATCCGTGGGTCGATAATCGTATCGGCGAGGCCGCCTGTTGCATGAACCAGAGGGATGCAGCCGTAACGCAGGGCAATGAGCTGGCCAAGGCCGCAAGGCTCATAGCGGCTCGGCATTAGGAAAAGGTCACTGCCAGCATAGATCCGCCTTGACTGGGCATCATCGAAACGGAGCAGAACCTTGGCCCGGCCCGGATAAAAGTCAGCAGCCTCAGCCAGTCGCCGCTCGTAGTCCGGGTTTCCGGAGCCGAGGATGACCAGCTGCAAGTTCCGCGACAGGATCTTCTCCCAGCTCCCCAAAACCAGTTCGATACCTTTCTGCGTGTCAAGACGTGTGACCATGGCCACGATCGCCGTGTCGGGTGCTGTTTGCAGACCGAGTTCTTCCTGCAGTTTTTGTTTGCAGACAGCCTTACCAGAAAGGTCATCCGCAGAGTAGACCTGCGGGAGAGTATGATCCTGGGCCGGAGACCAGAGTTTGCCGTCCAGCCCGTTCAACAGGCCGTGTAGGTGGTCTGCACGCGAGCGTAGCAGGCCATCGAGGCCCATCCCCTGTTCCGGGGTTTGGATCTCCCGACAGTAGGTCGGAGAGACGGTGTTGACCTGGCTGGCATAGCGGAGCCCTGCTTTCAACAGGGAGAGTTTGCCATGATATTCAATCCCGTCGGATGTCAGCAAACTTGAATCAATCCCCAGAGACTTTGCCGTTTCCAAAGGAAAGACGCCCTGGTAGCCGAGGTTGTGAATACTGAAGAGAGAGCCGGTGCCGGCAAAGTAAGGGTCTTGCCTAAGCTGCTGATGCAGGTAAAGCGGGACCAGGCCTGTCTGCCAGTCGTGAGCATGAATGACATCCGGAACGAAACCGAGGTGGCGGGTGAGCTCAATAGCGGCACTGCTGAGCAAGCCAAAGCGTTCTGCATTGTCTGTGTAATCATGGCCTTGCTCGCCGTAGAGTTCGTCGCGGTCATAGTATTCAGGGTAGTCGAGAAAATAGACCTGAACGCCTTGGAATTCTCCTGTCCGATAATTAATTTTGTAACTTTGACCGCCCATGGAAACCGATAGCTTGTTTTGGTTTAAGGGGAGGTCGCCAGTAATTGTGCGAACCTGGCGATACCAAGGCATGACCAGTCGCACATCATGACCGAGTGAAGACAAGGCCGGAGGCAGAGAGCCCACAACGTCTGCAAGCCCGCCGGTTTTGGCGAAAGGTGCAGCTTCCGAGGCGACCATGAGCAGCTTCATTGGTGCTGAGGTCGAGGTTCTTTTGTCTTCTTGAGTGGCCATTTGAGGGGGGCATTCTAACTCAAATCGAGGAATTTATCCAGTCGGTAGCCGACAGCCGCAGCACGGGCCAGGCGTTGACGCAGGTGCTCGGCAGCAGCTGTTGAGATGGTCGGAACCTCTTTGCCCTGGCCTGAACGAAGTTGCAAGATGCCGGCCTGAAGTGCTATGGCTCCAGCCAGAGCGGTCATACCCTCCTGTAAAAACCAGGTCTGCTCCTGATGCCTGTTGACTCCCAGGAACCTGCTGTTTTCGCGGCCCTGGCAGAGGTGTGCAAAAGTTGGGGCATCAACAGCCGGGTGTGGTTGCATGCCGGCAGTCTTGGTCAGAAGGGTGGCCAGGAAAACGGCTCTGCCCTGATCTTCTGACGCAGCGCTTTCCTGCCAGGCAAAATCAAGGCCGTAGGAACCGAATACTTCAAAACAACGAGACTCGTCAGAAAAGCCGAGGGCTTGAGACAGGTTCTGCAGCATCAGCCAGCTGAGGATTGTTACACCAAGCCCTGCCTGAGAGCGCGTTCCTTGCCATTGCCCGGCAAGCATTTTCTCCACCGCTTCAGCCGCAGATAATTCAGCCAACCAACCGGACAAGTCTGCGAAGAGAGCCTTTAAGTCTATCTGTGAAGTCGAATGACCCTCAGAACCTTCTATTGACGAACCGATCATGCTGACAAAGGCGTTACACTCTGCGCTCAATTCCGTCATGATTTTATCGATCGGGCCGGTCTGTCGCGCTGTCACCAAGCCGCCTGCCAGAACATGTAGGCGGCCCTGATCAAAGAGTGCTGCGAAAGCCTTCCAGAGAGGTTGGTAGACTATTCTCAACCGTTCGCACTCAAGGTTGGAGACCGTGCGACCATTGAGGTGCTGATAAAGTTTCTGCCAGGAGCCATCTTCGTCGCTGAGCGTCTGGAAATCACTGAACACACGGTGTTCGTAGCCGTCAAGTTGCAGCTCGAGGCCATGAGACAGCTGCTCTCGAGAGACCAGTTGTTGGTTGCCCTGCAGGTCATGAAAACGGCAGAAAGGGTCTTCGGACCGATCAAGTCCCAGCTCTTGCCAGAAGGGTGGCATCGGCAGGGCGAGTCCTTCCTCTTCTGGCGAGGCTTTGTCGGCAGCCAGATGAATTCGTCCCCGGGTTGCTTGAGTCCTATTGTTATAAACGACCAGGAACTTTTGTCCGATTGGGCCGTTGCTGTAGGCGAAGACGTTTTCATTCACGCCCTGGTCGGTCATGAAATCGTAAAGAGAAAAATATTCGATATCGGCGAACAGGTGACGGGAGTGTAAAAGAGGAAAGATCTGTTGCTCATGATGCTGAATAAATCCGACATCCGGCTCTTCTTTCCAGTAGGCGCGACGGTACTCCATGCCATATTTTTCACGGTAACCTTCAACCTGGCCATGGCCGAACATTGGCAGACCGGGCAGGGTGGCCAGCATGGTGGCAACGCCGAAATATTTGTCGCCTTTGCCGAACTGTTCAACGGCGGTCGCTTCGTCCGGATTGTTCATGAAATTGACGTAGCGCTTTAATATACCCGGATTGTAGGCCAGCGTGTCTTTAAGAATCAGGCGGTACTTGGTGTTCTCTTCGCGCTTGAGCATGTTCATGAAGGCGCTGTTGTAAACCCGGTGCATACCCAGGTTGCGCACAAAATAGCTCTCCATCAGCCAGAAGGCCTCGGCGATCAGGAGCGTGTCAGGAGCTTCCCGGTTAATGCGGTCAACCACCTCACGCCAGAACTCGACCGGGAAGGCCGCGGTAAAATCCTCGTCGGACAGGGCAAAGGCCGAACGCGACTGGACTCCGGCGCTGCCTCCCGGTGGTGGAAACCAAAGACGGCGGAAATGCTTGCGCGCCAGGGTCATAGCGGCGTCAAAGCGGATCAGGCTGAAACGCCGGGCAACGGCAAGGATCAAGTCGCTCATGGCCTGTCGGACTTCCGGCATCAGGAAGTTCAGTTGAGCCGTGTCGTTCCAGGGCATATGAGTGCCATCGTTGCCATGATAGATATAGCGGTGCTGACCGCTGTTATGGTCATGATGCTCAAAGACCACTGCCGCATCACTGTGATCCCAGTAACCCTTTTCAATGCGAATGCCGATCCCCTCCATCTCGCACAGGTCCGGCCCGCTGAAATCATAGGCTGGATAGGGGGGCTGGTCAGTTTGTAGAAACCAGTCAGGGTGTTCCTTGACCAGTTCTGAGTCGATGCCGGTATGGTTGGGGACGACGTCGCAGGCCAACCGTATGCCGTGCTGACGACAACGAGCCTCGAGAGCCCGCAAGGCGTTCTCGCCGCCCAGCTCTTCTGCAATCCGGTAGGCATGCAGTGCGTATGCGGAAGCTTCCGCTTCCGGGTTGCCGCACAGTTGCTTGATGCGTTTAGAGGCACTGGAACGCTCCCAGATGCCGATCAGCCAGAGAGCATTGAAACCCCGATTTGCCAGACTGACCAGTTCTTCCTCCGGAATGTCTGCCAGGGTGGTGATGCTGCGCTGATAATGGCTGCTGAGCTGGTCGAGCCAGATGTAGATCGATTTAGCCAGCAGGACGCTGGTGGTCATCCAGTCGGTGTCGGCAGTAAAGGCTGCGGCGGCATCACTGCCGTCTCCTTCGCCAAAGAGAGGCATAGGCGATGGCCCGGGTCCCGGCAGATAAGCGCGGCTCTCTTCTTCGGTGAGGGCTATGGCAATCTGCATCTTGGTCACCACCTCTTGCGGCAGCCATGGCGACCAGTTCTTAATGATATAAGAAATCTGTTCGACCAGGTTGTGCGGGTTCTCCTTCGCTGGTCTGCGCAGTAACTCCGGTAGCGATTTGCCATGCTCTTGCAATGGCTCCGCCTGTCCGGCGAACTGCACGATCAGGCTGCGATAATCAAGGCGTGAGGCCAAATCGCTGTCATCGAGAAGGTCTTTGAAAGATTCTGCCGCCGGGTTTTCGCTCAGAGCGTCGAGGAAAAAGAGGTCGGCAAGTAATGCCTGTCTGGCTTGAATGGTTGTTGTTGCCATTCCCGGTTCGTTGACTAGGCTGAGGGCTTCGCCAGGGTAGCATTCAAGATAAGCTTGATAGGCTGTCGATAGCTCGGGAAGAGCCTGTACCCCCTTGGCGGAATGAATTTTAGAGAGGCCAGGCTGTAAACCAATTTGAGGCAGGTAATGTCGGGCCATCCCTCTGGATGCCGTTGTTAAGAGTGCGAAAAGGTAGACTTCTGCTCCGGAACTCTGCCGCCAGAGAGCGATCTTGCGAGCCGCATGGATATCAATGTCACCTTCTGCGACCTCCCTTAAACCTGCCTCTTGTAAGAGATGAAGAGCCTGCTTTTTCAGTAATAACTTATTGATAAAAGTATGGGGCATTTAGTTTCAGGCTCCGATTCCTGATCATTATGGAAAACCTAAAATCACATAAAAGCGACTGTGCTTTTCAGTTAGCAGGCTGCATTGAGCACTACCTGGGCATTGCTGTCAATCACGTGAAAGTTAGCACCGGTCAACATCGGCCAGTTCGGCGAGCCAGCCGGAGACTTTCACGCGATAAAGTTCGAGCAGCTCGAAAGCGACCTTTTCCTCTGTGGCTTCAACGTAGATGTGAGCGATCGGGCGGTGTTGGTCGGGCAGGACCAGAACCCATCCCTGTTCCGTGTCGATGCGCACGCCGTCGATCAACGAGCCTCGTTTACCGATGGCGTACTCACTCATCCTGCGCATCAGCCCACCCTTGCTCTCCCGGGGGCATGACAGTTCCAAATGATGGTAATGGTTGCGGGGGAGTGTGGCGAAAGCCTGGTCCAGAGACAGTTCGGCACGGACAGTGAGTTCCATGATCTTGGCGGTAGCAAAAAGGCCGTCGAAGTTTGGCTGAAATTTTGGGAAGCCGAAACGATCATCCATCGAGGCCACAAAACGGACCTGCCGGTTGCGGGCTGCGTCAACAAGTGAGTAACCGTCAGAGCGGGTGCGCTGCACGGTCAATCCGGCAGCCTTGGCCAGCTCTTCAACCGCTTGAGGAGCCGCAACCGGGACAACCAAGCGACCCTCGTTCTGCGCTGCGCAAACCAGAACAGTAAGGACGCTAATCGCCTCACGGTTGGAGAAGATGTGTCCTGCACCGCTGACGACACGGATTTTTTCTCCGGAAGGTCCGACCCAGAAGCCGGCGTCAGCCTCCAGGGTTTTGACGATGCGACTCAGCCGATCCAAGGCGGCTTCCAGTTCGTCGGTCGACATGTCCATGGCTTTCTCATGAACGTGCGAGTTCAACTCCGTTACCTCAAAACCGAGGTCAGCGAGCAGGTCTGGCAACAGGTCTGCGGCAGGAGAATGATTGAGGTCAAGGACGACCTTCGGGGAAGCTATTTTTAGCAAGTCGTTGTCCAGACCGCGCAGAAATCCTTCGCGATAGAAATCATAAATACGAGGCAATTCTTCGATACCGCCCGGTTCAGAATAATGGGCGCGGCGAAAGTTCTCCTTAAAGTAGATGCGCTCAATCCCTTTGGCCGTGCCTGAAGGGATCTCGTTGCCATCGGCATCAAAGAAAATAATCTCCGTGGCGGCAGGATCTTCTGGCGACTGGCGAAAATGAATACCACCAACTTCACCGAAGGTCGTCAGCTTGTAACGTAACACCGGCAGTGAGATCATCTTGATGTCACGAACGTTCACCCCGGCGGAAAGCAACCCGCCAACGAAAGAGCGTTTGAGCATTCGCGACGAGCGAATGGCATCGCGCCCGGCCAGGATAAAACTGTCCTTGGGCAGCGTTGATCCGTAGGCTGCACCGAGGCGGGCAGAGAACTCCGGTGTCAGCTCAACGTTGGTCATGCCACGTACCAGGGCTCCTTCGAAGAGGCTTTTACGCCACTTTTCTCCCCAGATCAGGTTGGTCGATACGGTCGACCCGCTTTCAATGACCTTGCGCGGCCAGATTCTGACATTGGGTCGAATATTGACGTCATCACCGACCATCGTCTCATCCGCAATCACAACTCCGGATTCGATGACCGAATTCTTGCCGACGCGAACCCGGTGCCCGAGATTCGATCCCGTGATCCTTGTCCCCGCTTGGATATAGACGTTATCCCAGAGAATGGCATCCTCAAGCTTGACCCCCTCCTCGATCTGGCAGTTACGCCCAACCACGCAGTTGGTAAGGCTTGCATTGCCTTTGATCCGGGTGTTGCCTCCCAGAACGACCATGCCGGAGAGTCTGGCCTGTTCGTCGACCTGGGCGTCAGGGCTGATAAATACCCTCTCTTCTGTCGATCCGGCAGGCTCATGAACCTTTACAGTGACCCTGCCGTGGCAGATGTCCTGGCATGCCTCAAGGTATGCCTCCGGATTTCCGATGTCGGCCCAGTAGCCTTGCAGGTCGCAACCAAACAGATCGTCTGCATTCTCAAGCATTTTGGGGAAGACATCCTTGGCCCAGTCACGGTTCTCCCCCTCCGGGATAAGCTCAAGAACTTCCGGTTCCAGAATATAGATGCCCGTGTTGATGGTGTCGGAAAAGACTTCTCCCCAACCGGGCTTCTCAAGAAACTTGGTGATGCGGGACTCTTTGTCGGTGATAACAACACCGAATTGAAGAGGGTCGGTGACCGCTGTCAGGGTGATGGTCGCCTTTGCCTGTTTTTTCTCATGGAATGCGATTGCTTTTGAGAGGTCGAAATCGGTTAAAAGATCACCACTGATAATCATAAATCTTTCATCGAGGTGTTTCGCTGCAGCCTTGACTGCGCCGGCGGTGCCAAAATCCTCCAAGGGGGTCACGTAAGTGATATGGACGCCGAACTCGCTGCCGTCACCGAAATATTTTTTGATGACTTCCGGCTGGTGGAAGAGCAGTAACACCAGATCGGTAATACCATGTTGTTTGAGCAGGTTAACGATGTGTTCCATGATCGGTCGGTTGATCAGGGGGATCATCGGCTTGGGCATGCTGATGGTTAGAGGATGAATACGGGTACCGAAGCCTCCCGCCATGATGACAGCTTTCAATGAAGTCTCCTTAACTAGTAATAAAGTGGTGCCTGGTTCTCTTTGGTGGAGATGTCAGGGTTTTGCGAGCTGTCTGCGGACTTCATTTTTCAGTTCGTCGAGATTGGAACTTTTGACCACGTAGGCATCTGCCAGCCAGGAGGAAAAATCCTCCTTGTAACTACTGTAAGCGGTGCAGAGGATCACCGGGGTTTTCTCACTCTCGTGGGCTATTTGCTGCAGGAGTTCCAGGCCGCTTTCCTGGCCAAGCTGAATGTCGAGGACGATCAGGTCGAAAACCTGATTACGCAGCTGCTCCAGCGCTTCGCTGCGGTTACCGCAAGTCACAACGCTATGGCCTTCATCTTCAAGCTCAGCAGCGAAAAGGTGCTGGATATCTCCCTCATCATCAATAACCAACAGGTGTGCCATGCTGTACTCCTTACAGGGCGTGTTGAGAACCCGTTCATTATACCAACACACCGCTCTCTGGCAATACCGTCGGTCTCTTTGTCCCCTTGCTCCCGCCAGAACAAGGTGGCATAGTTAAAGTTAATATGACACCGTAGCAGGCTGATTCTTCTTGTTTTCAGCCCGTTTCCTTATGACCCCTACTGCCGCGTGCATTCTTTGGTTTAATCGATGAAGTCTTATCAGCTTTTCTCCAGTCACCTTAAAAAACGCTTCGGTGGCCGAGTCCACAAAATCTCCGTTGACGCAGGTTTTGGTTGCCCCAATCGCAATGGCGGTCGTTCTGGCGCCGGTTGTCTCTTCTGTGACTCGGGTGGTTCCGGAGCGGTTGGCATAGAACGCCAGTTGAGTGTCGCCGCACAGATTGAGCAGGGCAAGGAGGTCATGACCCGCAAGTATAAGGCGGGTAAGTTCATGGCCTATTTTCAGCCTTTTTCCAACACCCTTGCTCCTGTTAACGTTTTGCGTGCCCTTTATGATGAAGCACTGGACGTTAAGGATGTGGTCGGCCTGGCGATTGGCACGCGTCCAGACTGTGTTCCTGCCGAGGTTCTGGACCTGCTTGCAGAATATCATGAAAAAACCTACCTCTGGTTGGAGTTGGGACTGCAGAGTAGCCACGATCGTACTCTTGACTGGTTGAAGCGTGGTCATGACTTTGCGACTTTTGTCGAGGCTGTGCAGGGCGCAAAATCACGTGGTTTGCGTATCTGTGTGCACGTGATTCTTGGTTTGCCAGGTGAAAGCCGAGCCGACATACTGAAGACTATGGATGCTCTTGCAGAGTTACAGGTCGAGGGCGTGAAACTGCACCTGCTTCATGTTCTTCAGGATACGCCTCTTGGCGACCTCTATGTCGAGGGTGAAATTTCAGTGATGGGTATGGAGGAGTATGTTGCGCTGGTTGTCGATTGCATGGAGCATCTGCCTCCCGAGACTTTGATTCACCGTCTGACCGGTGATGGCCCCAGGGCGCAACTTTTGGCACCGCTCTGGTCGCTCAAAAAATGGGAGGTTCTCAACGCTATTGATGCGGAGTTCGCACGACGCGGGTCGCGTCAGGGAGACTTTTGCCGTTGCTTGACATAAAGAAGAGAAGGGCAAGCCCTGGAAATTGAAAACGCCCCCTGTGTCTCAGGAGGCGTTTTTGACAACCGCTGTCGGCTGGGCAGCTGTTTCAGCTGGCCCGCTCCAGGAAAGGAGAAGCAGGCTTGCCCAGAGGATACTGCCGAATAAGATCAGGTAACGGAACATGGCGCGGAGGATAACCGAGTCGAGCAAAAAAATCAAGAAGGCAATACACCCGGCAACATAATTATTGTTTCCATGCCGGGCGGCTAAATGGCCAGAAAAATGACTATGGCGAAAACAATTGCAGCGATAATAATGCCTAAGGTGACTTTCCCCCCGCCTGCGGCCGCTGGGGTCGTCGCTTCTTCAAGAGAACCAACAACCGGGAAACGTTCAATCACTGTACGCACGTGGGGGGCCTGGGCCAGTTCCTCGGTCAGGTCCTTGCCGGCCTGATGATCAGGGGGGTGCAGCCCATCTTCCCAGCGTGGACTGTCGGTCACATCATACACCGTTCCGTTTACAGCGATGTACGCGCGGCGACCGTCGCGGCCATCATGTTCGGCAAGTTCAGCAAGGGTCATGAGCTCTTCTCCTTATTGTTCCTATGAGGTGCCCGGGTTTTTGATGATATTTTAAGCCTTTCGTCCTTGGTTTGTTCTTACCTTAGCCTATATAATACTCATTATTTGCGGGTTAGCAAGATCGCTGACCTGGGGGACGTAGTTCATGTATCAGGAACATTTCAAGCTGCGGGAAGCGCCTTTCTCGCGGCTCAGGCTTATCGGAACCTGTTGGTCGTCTGGCCGCAGACAGGAGCTTTCTCGGTTGGTCTTGGCGGAGCCCTGGAGGGGCAGAACTTACAGAAGGAAGCTGTCGAGTGTTATCAAAGAGCTCTGAAAACGGAGACTCTGCGTGAGGATTTGCTTGCCTAAGCGCAGAAGCGTTTGAGGACTCTCAACTAAGTTAAATCCAGCCTTGATGAACTGATTACGGTCAGGCCAGACGACAATGCCCGCCCTGACTTTTTCGATAGCTAGGGACATTGTGTCCCATTGACTGTTAATCCAGCCTCGGGTGATGAATGTCTCTCCTTAAACAAAATTTGAAGTCTATCCTTGATTCCCGCCGCCGTTTGTATGATGAGGTGGACGACTGGTTCGCAATGTGTCTACAGGCCGGAGGGACTTCTCTCGCGTGCAGAGGGGGCTGCAGTTCCTGCTGTCGTGGTTTGTTCGACATCACCCTGCTTGACGCCTGGGTTCTCAAAGACGCTGTCGCCGCCTTACCTGAGACAACCAGACTCCAAGTGCTGGGGCGCTGTCGACCCCGTCTTGTTGAACTCAGAAAACGCTGGCCGGAGCTTAAGAATCCATATTTACTGAATGCCTTGCCGGATATGTCATGGCAGGAGATGCCTGAAGAGGACCTGACCGCTTGTCCACTGCTTGATGAACAAGGATATTGCCTGGTTTACGCTGCCAGACCTCTGACCTGTCGCCTGCATGGTCTGCCGAATGTCGATGTGAGTGGTGAAGACTTCGATGGCACCGTCTGTACTTTGCATCCCGGCGATCCGGCAAGTTTGACGGACGATATCCTGCGCTGGCGGTTTAGAGAGATTTTCACCCGGGAGATTGAGCTGTTTGGTCACTTTACCAGGGAGTTGACCGGAAGGTCCTGGGATGAGCTTGATACTTTTATCCCTTTGGCGGTGGTGGCGGATTACGACAAGCTTGACTGGCGTCGCTTGCAGATATAGTTGTTGCTGCCGCTCCTTGGAGATCGTTTTTAGTCTCCTCAGAGCGACAGCTCTTTGCTGTGATATTATTGTTTTCCTTGCCGGTGCCTGGCTGCCCCCCTGCGCTCCTGTCTCTGCTGGCGGAAAGCCTCATGCTGTTCCTGCTGCTCAGTTGAGAGAACCTGGTTGATCCTGGTCCTTGTGGCATGTTTGGCGATCATCATGTCGGCCCGCTGGTCAGATTGTTTGCGAACCAGTGCCCGTAAACGAGACTCATCAAGAGTCTCGGCCCTGGAAATTTCTTGAAGCTCCTTGCGGTTCGTGCGCTTCTCTTCCCGTAGGGCTTCATTCTTCTCTTTACTTGTGGCAAGAATCTCTTTGATCTCCGTTTCCTGTTGCGCGGTCAGATCAAGTCGTTCTTTAAGCTGCTCGAGCCGGGTTGCTTGCTGTTCGCCGTTTTCGCACGCCTTGCCATGTTGGCCAGGTTTTGCGAAGGCTGGTGTGATTGCTAGGGTGGCAAGAAATAACGCCAGTGTTAAATATTTCAGGTTATGCATGATGGTCTCCTTACTTTGTGTTGAGTGTTGGTTGCTGCCGGCAAGGTTATTGATTTGCTTGCTTGGACGAGTCATCCTGAAAAAGGTTTACTTTGAGGCCGGGCAAAATTGATCAACTTTGTTGTCGTGTCATCGCACTGTGCGATTGCACAGTGTCCAGAGAGAAATTCTGTGGTATTTTCTAAATCATGAGACTTGCACTGAAACACCAGATAATCATGGCACCAGCAGCCGTCCTCTTCCTTATGACCTTGCTGCTCTGCTTTCTGCAGTTCACTTACTGGGACTTGTCGGTGAAGCGTCAGCAGGCCAAGAATCTCAAAACCGCCTTTATTGCCCTGGCCGAAGCTGACATGGCCTCGCAGCGCATGGAGGGTATTGTTGGCTTCCTGGCTCAGGCCCAGATGCCAGATGCCAAGGCCGTAAAGCAGCTGTCCTTTTTGCACGAGCATCTTTCGGCGGCTTTCGAGCAGTTGCTGGAAACCGAGCTTTTGGGAATGTCTGATACCAGCCTGCTTCGGCAAAGTGTTCGTGACCTCAATCCCGAGCAGGGAGTGGATCTGGATAATCTTGCAGAGGGTCTGAAATTGCTGCGGCCTAACATCAAGAAGCTACTGAACTCGTTGAACCAACAACGTCTGGATTTCGGGGCTCTGCATCAGGAAGATATTGAAGCGCTGGTTGCTGAGACAACCTTCGTTACGATTGTCGTTCTCGGCATTGCTATCCTGCTCGGAATTTTTCTTTCTCTTGCCTTCGCGCGCAACATCCTGAGCCGCATTAAAATTCTTTCTGACAGCGCCGCACGTATCACTGCCGGCGAGTTTGTGCCGCCTCCGGCTCCGGATAAGGTGCGTGACGAACTTGACGGCCTCGCGGTTTCCATTAACCAGATGACAGATCAGCTGATCCGCGTGGTGGCGGCCGAGAAACTGCTCGAAGGTGCCGAAGAGGAACGTCGGCGCATTGCCATGGATATTCATGATCAGACCCTTGCCGAGCTATCGGCTGTACGTAGAAAGATCGAGCATCTACGCGAGCACTCTTCTTGTGGTGAAGAGGCGATATCAATCGAGACAGATTTACAAAAAGCGATGACCAATCTGCGAGTGGTGATGGATAATCTGCACCCGCAGACCCTTGATATCCTCGGCCTGCCAGCGGCCATTGAATCCATGCTCGACAACGTGTGCGAGCCCCCCGGGACGCCGACCTATCATTTCATGGCTGGCGATGATGTCGCGAAACTCCAGTTGCCACGTCTGACACAGGTGACCGTTTATCGGATTATTGTCGAGGCTGTTAATAATGTCTTGCGGCACGCTCACGCAAACCAGATGGAGGTTGCTATGAGTTTGCGAAGCAATTCTTTGATAGTTATCGTTGAGGACAACGGCCGAGGCTTTAATCTCACTCTGCAGCTGCCGACAGAGAGTGGGGGCCGGGGGGTTCATAACGTTCAGGAACGCGCCCGTGCTATTGGTGGACAGGTTCGTTGGCAGAGTTCGCGTTTTTCTTCAGGAACACGCTTTGAATTGGAGTTGCCACTCAACGAAGGATAAGGAGAAAGCACCATGGCACCATACGCCCTGGTTATCGCTGAAGATAATCCGAAAGATTTCGAGTTCCTCAAGCAGATGGTAGAAGCCTGGGAGCAGGACTGTACGACGGAGCATGCCGACAATGGTGCGCTTGCTCTAGAGCTGGCTCTGAAACACGATGAGCCGCTGGTGATCAGTGATATCCAGATGCCACAGATGAATGGCGTCGAGTTTGCCAGGGCTCTGTGGGAGCAAAAGCCCCAGGCACGAATCGTCTTCTGGAGCCAGTTCAAGGATGAGATGTACGTGCGGGCTCTGTCCAAGATCGTGCCCCCCGAAACCGTTTATGGCTATGTGCTCAAGTCGAGCGCCCGGGAAAAGATTTCAACGGCCATGGCCACTGTCCTTTTCGAAGACCAATGCTGGATCGACCCCGAAGTTCGCAAGGTGCAGGGCCGTACCGGTCACAGTCAAACAGCGCTCTCCGATATCGAGTATGAAGCTTTGGTCGATATCTCCCTCGGCTTGACAGATAATCTCATTGCCCAGCGGCGCTATCTCTCCCGGCGAGGTGTGCAGAGTCGCCTCAACTCTCTCTATGGCAAGCTGAGTCTCGACCAGGAGCAGTTCCAGAGTGATAAGGTCGGTGATGCTTTCAACTTGCGGAATCGTGCGGTTGCTGTCGCCTTACGCCGGGGCCTGATCAATGCTTTTGAGCTCGAGCACGAAGATGACGACCTGCAGGAGTGGCTGAAGCGTTACAAGAGCGGCAGAGGTTAAAGTCGGGACTGACCCCGCACGGGGACTGTCCTTTTCCGATGCAGCTTTGGCGTTGTGTTCGGGCACTTATTATGTTAGAAAATTGGTCATACCATATAGGGAGTGGGGAAAAGGCATGACCATTGTTCTTGAGCCGATCAGGCCGAAAAAAATATCCGAGGAAATCGTCAGCCAAATCAAACAGCTGATCTCAAAAGGTGAACTCAAACCTGGGGATCGTATCCCTTCCGAGCGTGAGTTGGCAGCAATGCTGGGTGTCAGCAGACCCTCTGTTCGGGAAGCGATTATGGTTCTTGAGGCGATGGGTTTTCTGGACTCTCGCCAGGGTGGGGGCACTTTCGTCAAAGCATTGACCGCGGTCAGCATCATGGATCCTTTGGCCAAGCTGGTGGAAAAAAGGGATCCTGAACTTTTGCGCTCTCTTGCCGAGGTGCGTATGGGACTTGAGAGCTGGTCCGCATATCTTGCAGGCAAAAGGGCCACGGCAAAGGACATTGCTGAGCTGCGTCGACTCTATTATGTCATGGAGAAGCAGGCGGCGAAGGGTGGCTGGGATTCTGAGGTCGACGCAGAATTTCATTACGCGATTACCGCCGCCAGTCACAACAGCTTGCAGATGCATGTCCTCGATTCAATTCATTCTCTCTTTCATACAACTATTCAGGTTGCCTTAATGGAGTTTTACCAGCAAGAAGGTCACGTCCAGTTGCTGCTGACGCAACATCGAGATATTATGGAGGCAATTGCTGACCACCAGCCTGAACTGGCGCGGCAGAGGATGATGGAACATCTGAAGATGGTCGAGGAGAAGATGGCTCAACTTCTCAAGGAGAAGGGCGCCTGATAAAATCGGAGACGCAGAACGCGGGGCAAGATAACCGAAAAATAAAAGCAAGCGGGGTCAGAACAAATTTCTGACCCCGCTTCTTTTCCATCCAGCTTTAGTTTTTAATCTTCGCGCTCCTCGTCCTTCGTTCCGCTTTTCAACCTGTCGCAATCCCCAACAACTCCGTGATGTGCACTACTTCTTGTATCATGCCGGCCTGTTTCAGCCCCCAGGCCAGTTGCAAGTGACATCCGGGGTTGGCGGTGACTAACAGTTCGGCACCGGTTGCCCTGATATTTTCAAGTTTGCGGTTGAGAATCTGCTGGCTCTCTGTAGTGTACTTGAGGCTAAAGGTCGCTGCACTGCCGCAACACCAGCTGGCCTCTTCCATTTCGCGATAAACGATTCCTGGAATCGCCTTGATCAGCTCCCGCGGCTGTTTGCTGATGCCTTGCGCATGGCAGAGATGGCAGGGTTCATGGTAAGTGACGATTTTTTTGACCGGTTTCAAGCCTTCCGTTCGTAACCCCTGCTCTGCCAGGAATTCACTGACATCCTTGATCTTGGCGCGGAAGGTAGCAAGTTTGTCATGCTCTCCGGCCTCCTCGAGCAATTCTTCGTACTCTTTCAAAGCTGCCCCGCAACCGGCACAGTCGGTCACAATCGCATCGACATCGAGGGCCATGAAGAGATCGAGGTTATGCTGCGCTATGAGTTTGGTTGTATCGCGATCGCCCTCGGTCAAATGAGGAGCGCCGCAGCACTTTTGTTCTTTTGGCGTAACGACTTCGAAGCCCTGATGGGTCAAAACACGCACAGTTTGACGGGAGACTTCGGGATACATAAGGGTCATTATGCAGCCGAGGAAAAACGCCACCCGACCGCGTTGTTCTCCTTCTGCAGGAATGACATCCGCTAACTGTGGACGTAACGGTGGATGCAATTCAGGGATCATTCTTTCGGCTTTGTCGACCCACTCCGGTCCCAACTTGAGCAATTGCGAGTGCCTGACCAACCACTGGATACCGAGCTTCTGATAAAGCCTCGCCGGCAGCATCGAGGTCTCGAGCAGGTCGGGATTGGGCAGCATCTTCTGCAAGACGAATTCACGGAATGATTTGCTTACATGCTTGAGCGGGAAGAACTGGTGGGCCTGACTGCGACAAATTTCCATGACTTCACCGGCACGTACACCGGAGGGACAGGCGGTAGTACAGGCTCGACAGTCGAGGCAGAAGAAGGCTTCTTCTTTGACCGCTTCAGTGAACTCGAGTTTTCCTTCAGCCACGGCCCGGGCCAGGGACACACGACCGCGCGGGCTGGAACGCTCACGACCGGTGAGGGCGAAGGTCGGACAGGTCGGCAGGCAGAAGCCGCAGCGCATGCACTGCAGGACATCTTCATATTCTGGTGCATTCTCGGGGGTAAAGTTGCCAAGTTTCTCTTTGTCGGCCATCAGTTTATTCCTGACCGTCTGCGAAGATTTTTCCGGGGTTTAGTATACCTTCGGGGTCAAATGCTTGTTTGATTCGTTTCATTACCGCAACGCCACCCGGGCCGATCTGCCTGGCCAGGTATTCTTTTTTGGCGATACCGATGCCGTGTTCCCCTGAGACGGTACCACCCCAGGCAAGAACCTGCTCGTAAAGTTCATCGTAAAATGCGTGCGCACGTTTCATCTCGTCTGCGTCTCGTTCGTCACAGAGGACTGTCGGGTGCAGGTTGCCGTCGCCGGCGTGACCGAAGGTGCCAACCGTCAACGCATATTTCTTAGTTAATCGCTCAATCAGGGTAAAAGTTTCTGCGAGCATCGAACGGGGCACAGTAGCGTCTTCCAGCAGGGTCGTCGGTGAAACCCGCGCCAGCGCCGAGAGAGCGGTACGTCGTGCCGCAGCCAGACTGGCAGCTTCTTCAGCGTCCTTGGCAACCTGCACTTCTGCCGCTCCCACTTCCCTCAGTATCCGCTCGACCCCTTCGGCCTCTTCGGTCACCATCGCCGGATGACCGTCAACCTCGATCAACAGCAATGCTGCCATCTCACGCGGTAAACCTATTTTGACGTAATCCTCGACGCAATTGATGGTTGCCTTATCCATGATCTCCATGGTTGAAGGGATGATTTTTGCGGCGATAATCTTGCTGACCGCCGCACCAGCAATGCTGATATCATCGAAATAAGCGAGGAAGGTCCGTTTGTCCTGCGGTGGTGGGATCAGCTTAACTGTGATTTCGGTGATGATCGCCAGGGTCCCTTCGCTGCCGATCAGGAGATCCTTGAAAGCGTAACCGGCGACGTCTTTGACGCTTTTACCGCCAGTGCTCAGCAGGCTGCCATCCGGCAAAACGCATTTGAGGGCCATGACGTAATCGCGGGTGACGCCGTACTTGAGGCCGCGCAGGCCGCCGGCGTCTTCCATAACATTACCGCCGAGGGTCGAAATCTTCTGTGAACCAGGATCCGGCGGATAGAAAAGGCCCTTTGCAGCGACGGCGTTGAAGAGGTCGAGAGTAACAACACCGGCTTGGCAAGTGGCGGTCAGGTTTTCTTCATCGATTTCAAGGATCTTGTCCATTTTGTTCAAGCAGATGACGATACCGCCATCGACCGGGATGCTGCCACCGGAAAGGCCGGTACCGCTGCCACGCGGGGTGATCGAAACTTTGTGGTCACGGGCAACCTGCATAACGCTTTGCACCTGCTCACTGTCGGTGGGGTAGACGACCAGATCAGGCGTCGCATGCAGGCCAGGCGTAGAGTCGTAGCCGAGGACCAGCAGATCTTCCGCTGCGGTAATGATGTTTTCTTTGCCCAGTTTGTCAATCAGAATCTGAATGGCTGTTTCTGAAATCATGGCGTTTCCCTTAAAGACTCCGTGGCTTGCAGGCAAGAGCTGCATGCCCCGAAAATATTGGCTGACGGAGTTTGCTCTGGTGGTTTAGAAGCCTTCTTCGTGAAAACCTTCCGGAATCCTTACCACCAGAACCGGCTGGGCTGCGCTGTGCAACACTTTGTGGGTCGTGCTACCGAGGATTGCATCTCCGATCACGGTGTGGCGATGTGCGCCCATAATGATTAGATCGACAGCGTATTCTTTTGCAGCAGCCAAGATGACCTGAGCTGGTTGGCCTTCTTCAATCCGAACTTCGCTAACGCGCTGTGTGCACACCTGGTCGTCAGCGCACTCCCTTTCGCAGAGACACGCGACGCGTTCACGCAATCGCTCCTTGCCCTGGGTCTGTGCCGTACTGTGGATCTGCTCCGATTGCTCGTGGGAAATGTGCAATTCCACCAGGCTCTGGGCAAATGTTGGCAGGGGCTCCAGTGCCGAGATGGCAATGATCTGCGCGTCATGTTGATTGGCCAGGGCAAGGGCGTAGCGGAAGACGTACGGAGCCCCTGGTCCCATGCCTGTGGCGTAGAGAATCGTCTTGATTTGCGGAAGCATTATGTCTTCTCCTCTAAAGCGAAACTATCTGCCGAAGAAAACGTCAGGCAGGTAGGTAATGATCTGCGGGAAGAATATCATGGTCGCCAGGGCTAAAACCTGGATCATGACAAAGGGAAGTATCCCTCGATAGACATCGCCCATGGTGTATTCCGGTGGCGCAACCCCCTTGAAATAGAAAAGGGAGTAGCCAAAAGGCGGGGTCAGGAAAGACGTCTGCAGGTTGATGCAAATCATCATGGCAAACCAGAGTGGATTGAAATCCAGGTCCATTGCGATCGGCGTGAAGATCGGTACGACCACAAGCAGGATGGCTGCCCAGTCGATGAACATGCCCATGAAGAAAACAACCGCCATCATAATGCCGAAGACGACAAAGCGATTCACGTCCATGCCGAGCAAAACATCAGCGACAACATCGCCACCGCCCATGCTCAAAAAGACCACGGAGAAGAATTTGCCTCCGACGAAGAGGGCCATGATCATGGCTGTGGTACGGGCCGTTGAGATGCAGGCCTGGGTAATGACGTTCCAGTTCAACTTACGACTGACCAGGGCCAGTACCAGAGCGCCAACGCAGCCCAACGCTGCTGCTTCAGTCGGAGTCGCGACTCCCGCCAAAATGGTCCCCATAACGGTGAGAATCAAACCGAACGGCGGCACGAAGTTCTTCATCGTCATGGTGAATTTTTCCAAGACGGTGGCGGTACGCTCTGCCGCGGGAATCGGCGGCCCGAGTTTGGGGTTCATGTAACAGCGCACGGCGACATAGAGCAGGTACATGCCAGACAAAAGCAGACCGGGCAGGATGGCTGCGGCAAACAGGTTGCCGACCGAGGTCTCTTTTTGGCCGGTCAGGCCACCATAAACGACCAGCATGATCGACGGCGGGATCAAAATCCCCAAGGTCCCCGACGAGCAGATAATCCCCGCGGAGAGAGATTTGTCGTAACCTCGTTTGAGTAATGCTGGTCCGGCCATCAAGCCCATGGCGACAACCGAGGCACCAACAATGCCGGTTGTTGCGGCGAAGACGGTTGAGACCACAATGACTGCCAGTCCCAAGCCGCCGCGCAGACCACCCAGTACGGTATAGAGGGCGTCAAACAGCCCTTCAGAAACCTTGGATCGATCGAGGACCTGGGCCATGAAAATAAATAGCGGGATGGCTACAAGGGTGTAGTTAAGAAAAATTCCCCAGGCATTGTTGGCAAACAAACCGAGTAATGCCGAAAAATTGAAGCCGTTATCTATCAGGCCGAAGAGGGTCGCAACTGCGGCTAAAGTTACCGCTAAGGGGTGGCCCATGGCAATGGAAGCCATCAGCGTCACGAACATGAGTATGGTTAAAACTTCTACGCTCATTGGTCTCTTATCTCCAGGCTCAAGCAGGTATTAAGGGGTTTCTTTTAGGGCACGGATATCTTGGATCAGTTTGGCTATTCCTTGCAGCAAGAAGAGGAAAAAGCCGACGGCCATGAGCGTTTTCACCGGATAGATAGCCGGAGCCCAGGAGCTGGAAGCATGCTCCCATTGTTGCCACGAGTTAACAGCTAAAACCCAGACATAAAAACTCAGCAGCCCCATCGAGGGAAGAAAGAGAGCCGCGTTGGTGATGATACGCAGGATAATCCGCGATTTTGGTGACAGCCGCGATTCAAAGACATCGATAGCAACGTGAGTATTGTGTTTGTGGGCGTAAGCTAAGG
>JAOUDB010000157.1 GCA_029859485.1 Desulfuromonadales bacterium
TACAGCGGATGTTAAAGAAATCGCCGCCGCCAATGAGCTGGGACTGGTCGACGGAGTCACCACCAATCCATCCCTGATCGCCAAAAGTGGTCGCGACTTTCACGAAGTACTCAAAGAGATAATCGCCTTGGTCGATGGACCGATTTCTGCTGAAGTTGTTGCCACTGACGCCGCCGGCATGATCAGCGAAGCAGAGGGACTGGCCAAGCTCGACAAGCACAAGATCGTCATCAAGCTGCCGATCACCGAAGAAGGGCTCAAAGCGACCAAGGCCTTGAGTAAAAAAGGCTACAAAACCAACCTGACCCTGATCTTCTCGCCGTTGCAGGCCTTGCTCGCGGCCAAAGCCGGAGCCACCTATGTTTCTCCTTTCGTGGGCCGCCTGGATGATATCGGTCACGTCGGCATGGAAAGTGTTGATCAAATCCGCACTATTTTTGACAACTACGGCTACAGCACCGAGATCATCGTCGCTTCGATTCGTAGCCCGCAGCACGTCCTGGACGCCGGTCTGATGGGTGCCGACATTTGCACCATTCCTTTCAGTGTCATGCAACAGCTGGCTAAACATCCGCTGACGGATATCGGCCTGGAGAAATTTCTGGCTGACTGGAAAAAGCATGTGGAAGGCTAGACCAGGCTCTCCTTAAAGCATAAAAAGCAGAAGGGCCGCGAATAATTCGCGGCCCTTCTGCTTTATGAGAAAACCCTCAAACCTCTTGCCATAACGGTCTTCGGATAATCTTGAGAGCCCCATGTGAGGATTTGTTGGGCAAGGAATCTAGCCGTTGGGGCAAGTCACCGTAAATTGCGGTGAGATCGTTCCTCGCCTGACGTTGATAAGAACAGAGCGTCCTTACACATCATTGATCTCTTCCGCTTTACGCAACCGTCGAAAAATTTCCCGTGCAGCCTTTTTATCGTTGTGTTCATGTACAGAACCGGCCAGACGAGCTAATTTGCCGTCATCCAGTTGGGGATAAAGGGTGCGCACCTCGGTCAGTGCCGCTGAGAAAGTATCCACGGCGCAGAGTCGATCACGCAATTCCTCGAGATGATGGAAGGCGAGTGATTCTTGGCGTTGCATGACAGACTGGCCATCGAGAGCGGCCTCGATTGCCACGCGTTGTTCTTCGTGGTCGCGCAACACCCCTGCCAGGTGCTTGATCTGGCGCTTGCGAGAGCTGTTCCCCTTGGTGCTTCGAGCCAGTTCGATCTCCGTGCTCAGCTCAGGGCTCTTCGGCAGCTTGCCGAGCTCCGAGGCGGTAATCTCTGTCAGGCGTTGGGCGAGCTCCTCAATCGCCTTGGCCTCGCGTTTTTTCGCGCTACGGCCACGACCCAGGGAGCGGACTTCCTCTTCTTCATGTCTATGCATCAGAATTGCTTTCGGCTGTCGAGCAGCATGGTAACTGGGCCATCATTGACCAGGGCGACCTGCATATCGGCCCTGAAAACTCCGGTGGCAACATTAACACCCCGACTGCGCAGGGCGGCAACATATTCTTCGTAACGCTGATCTGCGAGTTCTGGTGGTGCGGCGTCTGTAAAGCCGGGTCGACGACCCTTGCGGCAGTCACCGAGCAGAGTGAACTGAGAGACCACCAGGAGGCTTCCGCCTATTTCTTCGACGGATCGATTCATCTTGCCGGCGTCATCTTCAAAAATGCGCAGTCCTGCCGTTTTCTCGGCGAGGGCTTTGGCCTCCTGCGACGTATCTCCTTGCGCCACACCGAGCAGCACCATCAGCCCCTGGCCGATGGCTCCAACCGTTTGCTGGTCGACGGTGACCGATGCTTCGCTAACCCTTTGAATGACGACTCTCACAGGGTTTCTCCCGCCAGCTCTCGCAGCAGTGCCAGATTGACACGATCCATCTCACCGTCATCACCTTTCGGGGTTTCCAGCAGCATGGGAATTGCAGCGAGGCGCTGGTCCTGCATCAAGCAGGCAAAGCCTACTCGGCCGATAGTGCCCTGGCCGATGTGAGTATGACGGTCAACGTTACTACCACAGGGTTTCAGGCAGTCGTTCAGATGAAAAGCCTTGATCTGTTCGAGACCAACCAGCCGGTCAAACTTGGCCATAACCTCGGTGTAGCTTTCACTGGTGGAAAGGTCGTAGCCGGCGGTGTGGGCGTGGCAGGTGTCGAAGCAGACGCCAAAACGATCCTCGTCAAAACCCTCCAGCAGAGCGGCCAGGTGGGCGAAGTCGCCGCCGAGGTAAGTGCCTTGCCCGGCAGTGTTCTCCAACAGCAGCCGGACTTCTGGTGGCGTCTCCGGCAGGATTTCACGAAAGGCCTCACGAATCCTCTCTACCCCGGTTTCCACTCCTGTTCCCAGGTGGGCGCCGGGATGCATGACCAGCCCTGTGATGCCGAGCTGCGCGCACCGCAAGAGTTCGTCGCGTAATGCCGCCTTTGATTTTTCCCAGACCTCTTGTTTGGGCGAGGCCAGGTTGATCAGGTAGGCATCGTGGGCGATTACCGGGCCGATACCACTTTTCTGCCAGGCCTGTTGAAAGGCTATCGCGTCGTCGTTGGAGATCGGCTTGCCCTGCCAGCGGTTGGCGTTCTTGGTGAAAATCTGCAAGGCCGTGCAGTGACTCTCCAGGCCGCGTGCAAAAGCATTGTCCAGGCCCCCGGCAACGGAAACATGTGCGCCGAGCAAGCGTGTCATGATGCTTTTTCCCAGAATTTCAGGCCGGTTTGAATCTGACAGGCCTTGGCGAGATGAACGTCGACGAAATCAGGTGTTTCTCCTTCGCCAACCAGAATCGTTCCCATACCAATCCTTTTCGCGGTTTGCAGGTTGTCGCGCGAGTCTTCGATCATGATGCAATCCTGCGGGGTTGTTCCCATTTCGGCGAGGACTGCGTGGTAGGGTTCAGGAAATGGTTTTGGCTGGTAGGCAGCAACGCGGATGTCATAGACCTTTTCGAACATATCTTCAATACCCAACGCCGAGAGCACCCGATCAGCGTGGCAGGTTGAGCCGTTAGTGAATACCGCTTTGCGTTGCGGCAGGTTTTCCAAAACGTCTCGAAGAACCAGGTCGGGCGAGAGCCGGGAGTTGACGTCGATGTCGTGGACGTAATGCAGGTAGTCCTCGGGGTCAACCGCATGGTGGCGGATCAAGCCCTGTAAGGTTACGCCGTAGAGTTGCCAGTATTCGCGACGCAGGGCGTCTACCTCCGGCGCAGGAATGCCGACGATCTCTGTCATGTAGCGGTTAATGCGTACATCGATGAGATTAAACAGTTGTTTCTCGGCAGGGTAGAGGGTGTTGTCGAGATCGAATATCAGAACGTCCATATATGTTTCCGGGTTATTGAAAGAATAAAAATCGATTAACGCAATGGCGCAAAGGGATAAAGAAAGTCGCAAAGGAATAGGCTTGTTTTATCTTTAAACGTTTTCTTTGCGCCTTTGCAATCCTCTGCGTCTTGAGTGAGCGAAGCGAGCGGGCGTTAAAATGTACAACCCTGACAAATTGTTACTAGCGAGGGATATACTCGCCGCTAAAAACTTCTACGGCAGGACCGGTCATAAAGACCTCGTTTTTGCCGTCCCATTCCATTTCCAGATCACCGCCGGTTAAGTGATTGAGTAGCTTACCCTTGGTGCGGCCGGTCAGAACACCGGCCACGGTGACGGCTGAAGAACCGGTTCCGCAGGCCAGGGTTTCACCGGCGCCGCGTTCCCATGTGCGTTGGCGAACTTCGTTCGGTGAGATGACTTCGACAAATTCGACATTGATACGTTGAGGGAAGAGTTCGTGGTTTTCAATCGCGTAGCCGTAACGTTTAACGGGAAAGTTCTCAACATCATCGACATAGATGACGCAGTGCGGATTGCCCATGGAGACACAGGTGATTTCGAACCTGCGATCAAGGATTTCCAGTTCCATATTGATGACTTGTTCGTTAGCCACTCCAACCATCGGAAGGTCAGCGCGTGTCAGGCGTGGCCGGCCCATGTTGACCCGGACCTTGTCGATGTGTTCGTGTTTATTCGGATACATGGTCAGCGGCAGGACACCGGCACCGGTTTCCACCTTGATCTCGGTACGATCTACCAGGCCGTGGTCAAAGGCGTACTTTGCGACGCAACGGATGCCATTGCCGCACATCTCTGCTTCGCTGCCATCGGCATTGAACATGCGCATTTTCACGTCGGCCTTTTTCGAGGGCTCAATCAGAATCAACCCATCGCCGCCCACGCCGAAATTCCGATCGCTGATTTCGCGCGCCAGGCTCTCGGGATCTTCGATGTTTTGCCTGAAACAGTCAACGTAGACGTAGTCGTTGCCGGCACCATGCATTTTGACGAATTTCATAGTCGTCCTCATCTTGCGGGTGAAGTATCGAAACCATTATAAGGGGAAAGGTTTCCATCCACAACTGTCCATTGCTGTTCGTTGCTTCTCTGCTAAGATTACCTGAAACATGATTTTTGAGGAGGAAACCATGCCGCATTTACAATTTGAACTCAACTTTACCCCTGAGCGAGAAGAAAAAGCCTCTTTCGCCGATGCCGTTCGCGATCATTTTGCCTCGATCATGAGTACCGGGACCGATCATATAGGTATCACCTTTCGCTGCTATGCAGTTGATGACCTGGTTTTCGGTCGTGCAGGTGATGAGGGTCAGATCGCTTTTCTCAATGCAGATATACGCATGGGCCGGACGGCTGATCAGAAGCGTCGCCTGGCCCTGGCAATTATGGATGAAACAGGCGTGCGCTGGGGGGTGCCGAAAGAGCATATTTATATTGTTTATACCGAGCATGATGGGCCGGATTTTCAGCTGAGTGATCGGGTGTTGCCTTCGTGGCAGACGGGGGAGGACCCGCTGAATGATTAGGATTTATTCCTGTATGCCGTATGCGCCCGGCAAAAGAAGGCCACCCGAAGCCTAGATAACTATGAGGGAACAAAGATACACGGGAAGAGATGTTGGAGAATCTCTGACATACAGACCTTGCCACAAAATCGCCACAACGTCATAATGGATATAAGCTGTCCGATCAAAGGGATGGCTCATTAACTTAAACAGCTCAATTAAGGAGATCCATCAATGGCGTTCAACCTGAAAACCCGCATCTGGCAAACCGGATCACTCGACTGGTGGGCTATGCTTGATAATGAAGATGTTTATCTTGGCACTCGCGAATTTCCACTCCCTCCGGAAGAGGGTGATGAGTGGCACGTCAAAAAAACCGGTGATCTTTTTAAAGTCATTGATGGTGAAATTTGCAGGCTTGGCAACAAGCCGTACCTGGGGGAAGAATGGCTGAAGGACAGTCTGAAATAATCCAGATACCGGTCGCCGGTGCCGATAACTTTTCTTACTTGGTCGTCTGTCCGCAGAGTGGCAAGGCGCTCGGTATTGACCCTGGAATCTCGCCGCAGAGCCTGCTCAGTGTTGTTCGAGAGCGTGGTCTGGTGTTGGAAGTACTGGCCAATACTCACGGTCATGGTGACCACATCGCCGGTAATGGCGAGGTCCTTAAGGTAACGGGTGCGAAACTGGCGGCTAACCCGATTGATGTGCCGGCGGCGGACATTGCCTTAGGCGAAGGCAGCCAGATCCAGATAGGCACACTCACGATTGATGTTCTCCATACTCCCGGACATACGCCCGGCGGGTTGGTTTTTAATCCGGCTGGGGCGCTGATTACTGGAGACACTCTTTTTGTGACACGCTGCGGACGAGCCGATTTCCCTGGCAGTGATCCGGAGGCCATGTACCGCAGTTTGTTGCGTTTGGCCGCGTACCCTCCTGAAACGAAGGTTTTCCCCGGTCATGACTACGGGCCAAAGCCGCAATCGACGATTGGCTTTGAGCGCGAGCACAACGAGTATATGAAATGCCCGGACCTTGAGTGCTTTATTAAACTCAGGATGGGCTGAAAATAGGGACGCGGAACCTGATACGGGGAACGCGGAAAGCTTAGAACAAAAGCGAGGGCAGACATTCAGTCTGCCCTCGCTTTATTTGTTTAGTCGAAGTTTTTGACTTTTGCGCCTCTCGTTCCGCGTCCCACTATTTCGCTAGCGTCGGCCCACGCTCAAGGACACGCTCGATGACGACCGCCGAGAGATGCAGGTCGTAAAGGGCTTTGACCCGTTCGTTGCGGGCTCGAGTCAGAAACTCCTGGGCATCCAGCAGGTCGACAGTGGTTGCGATATTTGCCCGGTATCGGTTGTCGTTGACGCGGTAGTTCTCTTCGGCCTGAAGCTCTGCTGTTTCAGCTGTGGCCAGGTTTCTTTCGGAGACGCGGAAGGCTTCGAGGGCCGTCTGCAATTGAAGGGTCAACTCATCTTCAGTTGCTTTGACCTCTTTTTGACGGGCGCGGATCTCGTGTTCACGTCCGACCAATTCGTAGCGGGTATCAAAGCCGCTGAAGAGGGTCCAGGATGCTTGCAGAATAGCCCTTGATTCGCTGTCGTAATCAGGGTCGCTGGGTTGTGGCAGGCCATGATCGCCGAACCTGTCGTAGCT
>JAOUDB010000012.1 GCA_029859485.1 Desulfuromonadales bacterium
CTCTGGACAATATCTCTCTGTCTATTGCTCCAGGTGAAATCCACACCCTTCTAGGCGAGAACGGTGCCGGCAAAAGCACCCTGATGAACGTCTTGACCGGCCTTTACCGACCGGATCGAGGCGAGATTCTGTTTAACGGCACACCGATTCATTTCAACAGCCCGCGGGATTCTCTGGCCGTAGGCATCGGCATGGTCCATCAGCATTTCATGCTGGTCCCCGCCCACACGGTTTTTGAAAACATCCTTTTGGCACTGGACGGCGTTCCCCTGCTCTTTTCCCGGCGCAAATATAAACAACAAGTACAAAAGATCCTCGACGAGTTCGAGCTCGACCTTGATCTGGATGATCCGGTCTGGAAGCTGTCGATAGGGGCTCAGCAGTGGATCGAGCTGATCAAGCTACTGGTCAGGGACTGCCGCCTGCTGATTCTGGATGAGCCGACAGCCGTTCTGACCCCCCAGGAAAGCGCACGGCTTTTCCAGGTTCTGAACCGTCTGCGTGACCAGGGCAAGAGCATCCTTTTCATTTCCCACAAGATGCGCGAAGTGATGGAGATCTCCGATCGTGTCACCGTACTGAAAAAGGGCTGCAGCCTGATCACCCTGAAGCGGGGCGAATATGATGAGAACCGCCTGGCATCACTGATGATCGGCGAAGACCAGATCCCCATGTGGATCAAGCCCGCCTGCAAGCACGATCAATTAGCCCTGGAGATCAAGAACCTGTCGGTGAGCAACACCCGTGGTCGTGCAGATCTGGATAATTTCAACATGAAGCTCTACAACGGCCAGATTCTCGGTGTTGCTGGAGTCGCCGGCAACGGCCAGAAACCTCTGGCCGAAGTCCTCACCGGCCTCAAGCAAGCAACCAGCGGCCGGATCCTTGCTGGCGACAAAGACATCACCAACAGTACGGCAAGAAGCTCCTATATCGCCGGCATCGCCCATATCCCCGAGGATCGCAAAAGCATAGGCATCGCCCCCGACATGACGGTTGGCGATAACCTGATCATGAAAAACTTCAACTCCAAGGTTTTTCGTCGCTGGATCTTCCAGGACCGCACCGCCATCCGCAAGAACGCAACCGCAAAGATCGACCAGTTTGCGATCAAGGCCGGCCCCGACGGCAACCCGGTCCGCTACCTCTCCGGCGGCAACATCCAGAAGGTCATCATCGCCCGCGAGTTATCGGAAAAACCCGCCGTGCTGGTGGCCCTCTACCCGACCCGCGGCCTCGACATCGGCAGCGCCGAATATGTACACAAAGTCATTATCGACGGTGCTAACCAGGGCATGAGCACGATCCTGATTTCCGAAGACCTGGACGAGCTGCTCAAGCTCTCCGACGAGATTGTCGTCATGTTCCGTGGTCGCCTGGTCGGTTGCGTCGACCCGCAAACAACCACCCGAGAAGAGATCGGCCTGTTGATGAGCGGCGAGGTGCAGACATGAAGCTGATCACGGAAAAACGCGAGCTCTCCTCGCGGCTGTTCAGATTCATGGCCCCCATCATCTCGGTCCTGGTAGCTCTGTTCGTCGCCGGGTTCCTGCTTCTGGCCGCCGGAGTCAACCCGGCCCAGGCTTATCTCGAAATCCTCCAGGAGGCTTTGGGCTCTACCTATGGCCTCTCCGAAACCCTGGTCAAAACCACACCGCTGATCTTTGCCAGCCTCGGTGTCTCGCTGGCTTTCCGCATGCAGATCTGGAATATTGGCGCGGAAGGCCAGATCTACATGGGCGCCTGCGGTGCCAGTGGAGTCGCGCTTTTCTCCGGCATCGAAAGTCACCCCGTGATGATCACAGCCATGTTCCTGGCCGCGTTCCTCTGCGGCGGACTCTGGGCCGGTGTGGCGGGTATTTTGCGAGCCCGCTGGCGGGTCAACGAAGTCATCGTCACACTGCTGATGAACTACATCGCCATCCTCGGTGTCGACTACCTGATCTATGGCCCATGGAAAGATCCCAAGGGCTTCAACTTCCCTTTGACTGCACAGTTCAGCGATGCGGCCCGCCTGACGGATTATTTCGACACCCGCTTCCACAGCGGTTTCTTTCTGGCTCTGTTTTGCGCCCTGGTACTGTACCTGTTCATGGAGCGCACGGTCTGGGGCTATGAAATCAAGGTCATCGGCAGCAACCCGAAAGCTGCCCGTTACGCCGGAATGCGCACCGGCCTGGCGATCTTCGCGGTGCTCTTCTTAAGCGGTGCGATCGCCGGCATCGCCGGATTCAGCGAGGTTGCCGGCTTGCAGCACCGTCTGCAGCACGGCATCTCACCCGGCTATGGGTACACGGCGATCATCATCGCCTGGCTCGCCAAACGCAGTGCTCTAGGTGTTGTCATTGTCTCTTTCCTGATGGGTGTTTTATTGGTCGGCGGTGACAGTCTGCAGCTTACCTGGCAGTTGCCGGTGGCATTTGTTTATGCGTTCCAGGGACTGATCCTCTTTTTCCTTTTGGCCTCCGACTTTTTCATCCATAACCGACTGAAGCTGGTCAAGGGAGATCACCATGCTTGAGATCCTACTTGACGCAACGGTCAGAGCCGGCACCCCGATCCTCTTCGCCACCCTGGGTGCAATCATCAACGAACGGGCAGGCATTATCAATCTCGGCATCGAAGGCCTGATGTTGATCGGCGCCCTGGCCGGTTTCGCAGGCACCCAGGCCAGCGGCTCATTACTGGTCGGCGTTCTTGCTGCGTTTACCGCGGCGCTGATTGCCGGTAGCATCCACGCCTTCATCACCGTTCAGCTACGCGGCAACCAGATCGTCAGCGGCCTGGCTCTCACCATGTTCGGTGTCGGCATCACCGCCCTGTTCGGCCGCGGCATGGTCGGCTTGACCATCAAAGGCTTCGAACGGGTGGCCATCCCGGGGTTGAGCCAGCTGCCGATCGTTGGCAAACCATTCTTCAACCAGGACCTGCTGATCTATTTCAGCTTCCTGCTCGTTTTTGGCATCGCCTTCTTTTTTGCCCGTACCCGCTGGGGACTGGCACTGAGGACCGTGGGCGAGAACCCGGCCGCGGCAGACACCTGCGGCGTTCCGGTTCTCTTGTTCCGCTTCCTGGCCGTCACTATTGGGTCAGGAATTGTCGGCATCGGCGGCGCTTACTTGAGCCTCGCCACTACGCCGATGTGGATTGAAAATATGACGGCCGGGCGTGGCTGGATAGCCGTGGCACTGGTCATCTTCGCCTCCTGGTCGAGTTACCGGGCGTTGGCCGGCGCCTACCTGTTCGGCGGCATCACCGCCATGCAATTGCGCTTCCAGGCCATGGGGACAACAGTCAGCGTGCACATTCTGCAGATGCTGCCCTACTTCTTCACCATTCTGGTGCTGGTCATCTCAACCATCCGATTGCAGAAGGGTGCTTCTCAGCAGCCCGAAGGTCTCGGCCAGCCCTATGATCGTGAGGACCGTAAATGAACCAGGTCGCCCAGGAACTGCTTCAACGCATCAAGCAGGACGGCTCAATCAATGGCCAGGTCATCAAGGTCGACCGTTTTCTCAACCATATGGTCGACCCCCTGCTGATGAATCGCATCGGAGCCGAACTCGCAAGCCGCTTCAGCGAAACCCCTGTCGACAAGATCATCACCGCCGAGAGCAGCGGCATCATGATCGCCCAGGCCATGGCAACCCACCTCTGCATCCCCTTTATTTACGCCAAAAAGAAACGGCCACTCACCATGAGCGGCTTCTTCGCCGCATCGAGTTACTCTTTTACCAAACAGGAATCAACCACTCTTTATGTTTCGAATGAAGTCCTCTTGCCCGGTGAGCGCCTCTTGCTTGCCGACGACTTCTTCGCTGTCGGCTCCACCTACAAGGCGATCGAACAGATTGTTGAGCAGGCCGAAGCGAGCCTGGTCGGCGCTGCCGTAATTATCAACAAATCGGAACGGCGCGATATAGAATCGATTCTGACCCTGGAAGAGCTAGTGGGTTAAGCGGGGGCTGGGGGCTGGAAAAGATCTTATTTAAAAACTACTTACACCAGCAGAAATGGACTTGTTTATGTCATCAACAACACTTTTCATTTTAATGGCAATTCTAGCCGGCGTTTCCGTACCGACCCAGGCCGGCATCAACGCACAGCTGGGACTCTGGACTAAATCTCCTGTCCTCGCATCAACCATCTCATTCGCAGTTGGCACGCTGACCCTGGTCATCTATTCACTGGCGACCCGCATCCCTCTACCGATGCTGGCTTTAGCCGGAAGTCACCCCTGGTGGATCTGGTTCGGCGGCATGCTGGGCGCATTCTTCGTTACGGCAACGATCATCCTCGTCCCCAAACTCGGTGCGACCGCCATGGTCGCCCTGATCCTCTCAGGGCAGATGTTCGCCTCGCTGCTACTCGATCACTTTGGGGTGCTCGGCTATCCAATCCATCCGATCAGCCTTGGCCGCATTGCCGGCGTGCTGATGCTCTGCGGCGGGGTATGGCTGATCAAGGTTTATTAAAGAGCACAGGTTGACCAGTTGAAAAATTACAACACGATGAAAGCCCCCACGGCATAAGCGGTTGGGGGCTTTTTAGTACCAGAACTTATGATGCAATGCCGATCAGAGGAGATTGCTCAGCTCAAGCTGTTCCACCAAGAAAGGAATAAATTTGTTAACCGCATCCTGCCTGGAATCCTCAACTTTGAGCTCGGCAAGATTCGACCAGACCGGGTTCGTGTTGCCCACCACAAAGAGGTTGGATTCCACAGTCAAAAAATCTGTCGTGTAACCCGCGTCTCGTTGACCCGAAGAGGCGACAGCATAAGAAGACCAACCATCAGGGTAAAGAGAGGTTTCCTTAAAATAGAGACCACCAGCCTGCTGGTTAGTAACTTCCTGTCGACTGATAGAACGGCTGACCAACACATTGCTAACCCCGAGCTCCTTGACTTTGGCTACCACAATTTCCCGATCGAGTTCCTTGGTGGACTGGGGCAGAACTTCATGACTCAGGACCACCTCGACCCCTCTTGCAATCAACTGGTTAGCGAGGACTTTTTCAAACTGTTTGCGGATATAGGGCTCTTCTGCCATGGCAAGAACCAGGACCTTGCCCATCTTCTCGGTATAAGCAGGATCTTTGCGAACTTCTAACATTTTGACCGGGGCACAGGCGGCGATCAACGTCATGAAGAGAAGAGCAATGGCCAGACTGGCTTTTTGTGTTTTGGTCACGTTATACATCCTTTTTTAAAAGTGTGGTTGTTTGAAAAATTGATACCACGCGTCCGCTTATAGAACACACGAATCATACCATTTTCGAAAATCGATCCTGCCTTGTTTTTTGGAACGCCAGATTCATAAGTACTGAAGATGGCAACGTCCGATTATTACAAAAACTCTCTAACAATACTACTGTCAATCCTTCGCATTCCAAGACCTTGACAGAAGCCTGGACTCGCCATACAGAGATGATTCGGGGTGACGAGGTGCCACCTCAAACAACGACAGCAGATAAAAAGTATTTTTTTATGGAATTTGACCTTTTATCTTTACTCATACAGTCAAAAAGTTGATTCTCCTAACATAACCCTAACAAAAGGCTGATAAATACCCACGCTTGCACAGCCAGTTTTTTTAATGCTAAGCCATTACACTCCTCAAGGATGAATCAAATGATCGAACCATTCACAATGGGCTACACCGCCATCGGTGGCCTCGGGATTTTTATCCTCGGCATGAAATACCTTTCCGACAGCTTGCAGTCGCTCTCGGGCGGCCTGATCCGCAAGGCGATCTCGTCAGTGACCAGCAACCGCTTCCTGGCGGTCATAGTCGGCTTGGTAGTTACCTGTTTCGTGCAGTCTTCGTCGATCACGACGGTCATGGTGGTCGGCCTGACCAACGCCGGCCTGATGCATCTGACTCAGGCGATCGGGGTTATCCTCGGTGCCAACATCGGTACCACCATTACCGGCTGGATCCTGGCTGTCAAGGTCGGCAAGTACGGGCTCTTGCTGGTCGCCATCGGTGTCTTTCCGATGCTCTTTTCCAAAAATGATCGGATCTCGGCAACGGCCAAGGTTCTGGTGGCTCTGGGCCTGATCTTCTTCGGCCTTGAGATCATGAGTAATGCTTTCAAACCATTGCGCAGCGATGAAAGCTTCATGAACCTGATGCTGACCCTTGATGCCCAGTCGCTGCTGAGTATCCTCGGTTGCGTCGCCATTGGCTGTATGATGACCATGATCATCCAGAGCAGTTCGGCAATGCTCGGTATCACTATGGCTCTCGCGGCAACCGGCGCCATCCCTCTGTATACAGCTGTTGCTTTGGTTATGGGTGAAAATATCGGCACCACCATCACCGCCCAGTTCGCCGCGATCGGCGGATCCATTGCTGCCCGGCGTGCGGCGATGGCCCACAGCGTGTTCAATGTTCTTGGGGTCTTCATCATTATTTCGATCTTCTCGACCTATGTCGACATGATTGAGCTATTTGTGCCCGGTCTTTCAAACTTTGTCGATGCCGATGGCAGTCGTCCCTACATTGCCGCTCATATCGCCATGGCGCACACCTTCTTCAATGTGACCGCCACCCTGGTGATGCTGCCGTTTCTCAACCAGCTGGCAAAGCTCGTCACTAAATTGATCCCTGAGAAAGCGGGCGCTGAAAAAGGTTCCTTCAAATATATCGGTTCTCCCGGCACCATGCCCGTGGCGATGGGTATTTCGATGGTTTTCGAAGAACTCAAGCGCATGCAGGAGGCTGTTCACGAGGTTTTGATCAATGCCGAAAAATTTCTGCAACGAGACCTCAAAGGGCGCGACAGCATCTACCGCGAAGTGAAGAAGCTCGAAGACGAAACCGATGTCATGCAACACGAGATCACGAGCTTTACCGTCACCCTCATGCAAGCCGGTGGCGCCAGCACAGCACAGTCGGACCGGGCCTACAATTACGTTCGTGCCGCCGATGAGCTTGAGTCGATTGCCGACTACGCTTATTCCCTCTGCTCATATATGAAACGGCTCGATAAGCATGAGCTTGATTTCAGCGAAGATGGTTGGAAAGACCTGCGCGCCTTTCACCATGAGGTGTTTGCCTTCTTCAACCTGGTCTGCAATGCCTTCAGGGATGAAGATGTCAGCAGTATGCGCAAAATTTACGATGAGGCCAATCGTCTAAACGATCTGGCTGATGAGGTTCGTAAAGCACACCTCGTCCGGATGAAGGAGGGCTCCTGCGGAGCTCTGCCCGCCCTGACCTTCAGCGATATGGCCGTTGCTCTGCGACGGATCAAGAATCACACGGTTAACCTGCATGAGGCCCTTTTTGCCGAGAATTCGACTGCGACATAAGTTCAAAGAACAGTCACCGGGTAAGTTTGGCTCGACATCCAATTTTACAAGAGAGTCATCAGGCCATGAACAAAGAACGCATCCTAGTTATTGAAGATGAAGAGGACATTCTGGCCCTGATTCATTTCAACCTGGTCAAGGCCGGCTTTCAGGTGGAATGCGCCATGACAGGCGAAGAAGGCTTTACCAAAGTTCGCGAATACAAGCCGGACCTGGTCTTTCTTGACTTGATGTTGCCGGGCATTGATGGCCTCGAAGTCTGTCGGCGACTGCGCCTAGCTCCCGACACCAAGGAAACCCCAATCATCATGCTCACAGCCAAGGGCGAAGAGGACGATGTTGTCCAGGGTCTGGAACTCGGGGCTGATGACTACATCACCAAACCTTTCAGCCCGCAGATTCTCCAGGCAAGAGCACGAGCAGTGCTGAGACGGCGGGCCAAGCCTGGCAAAACAGCCGGCTCGGAACAACCGATAGAGATCCACGACCTTTATATTCACCCGGGACGAAACAAGGTTAAGGCCTGCGGCGAGAACATCGAACTGACCTTTAGCGAATTCCAGCTACTCTACCTGCTGGCCTGCAGACCCGGCTGGGTCTTCACCCGCACCCAGATCGTCGACGCTATCCATGGCGAAGGCTATGCAGTCACGGATCGTGCCGTTGATGTCCAGATTGTCGGCCTGCGCAAGAAGCTCGGCAGCTGCGGTGAATATATCGAGACCGTACGCGGTATCGGCTACCGCTTCCGCGAATAGTTTTTTCCTGCAGCTTACAACTGAAAGCTGAAAGCTGGCCTCTATGCCTCGTAAACGTCTCATATGGCAGATCTACCCTCCCTTTCTGGTAATCATCCTGATCGCACTGGTAACGCTCACCTGGCTCTTCTCCAGAACTCTGGATGACTTCTACCGCGAAGAAAAGCGTAGTGGCCTTGTGGCGCAGGGGCAGTTGGTCGTCAACCAGGCACGAGACGCCCTGATGTCGGGGAACATAAGCGCACTGGAAAGCATGAGCGTAGCCCTGGGCAAACAATCGGGTACCCGTCTGACGGTTATTCTGCCGGATGGTCGCGTCGTCGGTGATTCTGAAGAAGCCCCTGCCAAAATGGACAACCATGCAAGAAGACCGGAAATTCGAGAAGCTCTGAGAGGGCATCCCGGTGCGGCGACCCGCTACAGCAAAACCCTGCAACAGGAAATGATGTACGTGGCTCTGCCGGTCAGGAGTAATGGTCAGATTATCGGCTGTGTCCGCACGGCTTTGCCTATCGCCAGAATTAACAAGGCCCTTGAAACAGTCCTCTTCCACGTTATCAACAGCGGCATTCTGATTGCTCTGATAGCCGCCCTGATCAGCCTTTGGGTGTCACGGCGCATCAGTCGCCCTCTTGTGGAGATGAAACGCGGTGCCGAACGTTTTGCCGGTGGCGAACTTGATCGACGCCTTCCAGTCTACAAGGGCGAAGAAATGGGCGGGCTGGCCGAAGCCATGAACCAGATGGCGTCCCAGCTCAATGATCGACTTCAAACAGTGGTGAGTCAGCGTAACGAGCAGGAAGCCGTTCTTGCCAGTATGGTTGAGGGTGTTCTTGCCGTGGATCATCAAGAAGGGATCCTGCGTATTAACCGGGCGGCAGCAACTCTGCTCGGGACAAACCTTGAGTTGGCCGTTGGCCGGAGTCTTCAGGAGGTGGTCCGTAAACCCGAGCTGCAGAGATTCATCACCGAGTCGCTGCAAAGCCCGACCAGCATTGAAGCGGACATGACGCTTTTGTACCAGGGAGAAGAACGTTTTCTGCAGACTCACGGGACACCTCTGCGAGGTTCAGACGGGCAAACGATCGGTGCGCTGATTGTCATCCATGATGTTACCCGCCTACGACGACTTGAAAACCTGCGCCGAGACTTCGTCGCCAACGTCTCCCACGAATTGAGAACGCCAATCACCGCTATTAAAGGTGCGGTAGAAACTCTATTGGCCGGAGCCAACGAGAACCCGGAAGACAGCCAGAGGTTTCTTGAGATTGCCAACCGGCAATCTGACCGTCTCAATTCCATCATAGAAGACCTGTTATCTCTCTCACGCCTTGAGCGGGATGCCGAATCTGATGAGGTTGGTCGTACGCATGAGAGGCTGCTACCAATTCTGGAATCAGCGCTGCAATCATGTTCAAGCATTGCGAAGTCCCGGGAGGTAGACGTTAACCTGTTCTGTTCAGAGGAGATCGTAGCAAACGTCAACAGCGCCCTGCTTGAACAGGCCGTCATAAACCTGGTCGACAACGCCATCAAATACAGCGAAAGTAGAAATTTTGTGACCGTTGAGAGTTGGCAGGAGGGTGAGCAGGTCATGATCAAGGTTCAGGACCGTGGTCAGGGCATCTCCAAAGAACATCTGCCTCGACTGTTTGAACGTTTCTACCGCGTCGATGCAGCCCGTAGCCGCGCCCTCGGTGGTACCGGCCTGGGACTGGCAATCGTCAAGCACATCGTTCAGGCCCATGACGGTGAAGTGACAGTACACAGCACACCCGGTGAAGGGAGTGTGTTTACGATTTGTCTACCAGTTTCATAGCTATCTAATCAAACAAAACCCATAAATTTCATAAATGGACTGCCCTTAACCGGGTAACCTTTTCTTCTTTGGCAGAATGTGTCAGAGACCTTCAGAAACAAGCTGTTTATAACTTCTCAAATTCAACTTACCAGCATTAGAAACACTCAGTATTTGACCGACGCCTATTGCCAGTTACACTTCAGGATAAGGACAGAAGAGATAACGTGAGTCGGCATCCAGGCTTCTCATTAATGGGCCGTATATTACGACGACCCACGTAAGGAGTAAGTAATGAAAAAATCATCTATAACATTTCTGTTAATTTTGTTTACTGTATTGCCATTAATGGCTGCAGAGGGCCTGATCAACGTTCAAAGTGATTTCAACGTTAAGGAAACAACCGAAAGACTTGAGAACATATTGAATGAAAAAGGTATGACGATATTCAATCAAATAAATCATTCCGACGCGGCACAAAAAGTGGGCGTAGAACTCCGGGAAACACGACTAATAATATTCGGGAACCCAAAAGTAGGAAGCCCTCTCATGCAATGCCAACAAAGTGTAGCTATCGATTTACCGCAAAAAGCGATTATTTGGGAAGATGGTAAATCTAAGGTGTGGATATCTTATAATGATCCAAGATACTTGGGGAAAAGACATAATATTATTGGTTGCGATGAAGTAATAAGTAAAGTTGAAAAAGCCTTATCTGGAATAACAAAAGCCGCGGCAACGAAATAAGCTATTCCGACTAAACACGGTGCCTAACAGGGCGCATGCTTCTTTGTTGTTAATTTTTGTCTGCGAAAGCGCCTTGCCAGGTTAACTGGGTAGTACGCCTTTTGGTCAGGTTATGGCATGATCAGGCTTGTTATTAATAGCGTTACCCCAGAGACACTTTAAATCCACAAAGTTAAGGTCATCTGGTCACGGGTGGCCCTTTTCTATTTATCAGGGATCGTAAAGGTTCTGTTTATTTGTCAATCTGAAAACACCAGAGCAATGCGAGAGATTTATAATAAGCAATCCTCCTTCTTAATATTCTCGTGTCGGCAGTTCAATATTGTCTCTTGGTGTCAGTAAAAATAAAGGGTTAGAATTTTCAGACTAACCCACAGCTTCCCCTGCCTCATCACACCCCCAAATAGCGTGCCTTGAGCTCTTCATTATCAGCTATCTCATCCGTTTCCCCGGACCAGACCACCGCCCCCCTTTCCATCACGTAGTGTCGATCGGCGAGTTTCATCAGCGCATCGAGGTTCTTGTCGATTACCAGTATCGACTGTCCGCGTGCTTTGAGCACACTGAGTCCGTACCAGATCTCTTTCCTAACCAACGGAGCCAATCCCTCGGTTGCCTCGTCAAGGATCAACAGTTTGGGTGTCGTCATCAGGGCGCGAACCACAGCAAGCATCTGCTGCTCTCCACCAGAAAGCTGGTTGCCGTAATTTTTCAGGCGCTCTGCCAGGCGTGGGAAAATATCCAACACCTCGTCCAAGGTATAGGGCTCTTCTCTGCCACCGCGATTAGCGGCACCAACCATGATGTTCTCAAGAACCGTCAGATTAGGAAAAATCTGCCGGCCCTCGGGAACCAGCCCGAGCCCCTGACGGGCCACCTGATAGCTCGGCAGGTGCTGGGTCTCAACGTCATTGAAGGTGATGCGTCCTCGTGTCACCGGTGTGAGGCCCATAATCGACTTGATCGTCGTGCTCTTGCCCATGCCATTCCGCCCGAGCAGAGTCACCACCTCGCCGGCGCGCACCTCAAGGCTGACACCAAACAACGCTTGGCTGCTGCCGTAGAAGGTTTCTATCTGCTCGACCTTTAGCATGTCTAGTCCTCCTCACCGAGGTAGGCTTGGCGTACCGCCGGGTTGCTACGAATCTCTTCGACGCTACCGGTAGCAACCACCTCGCCGTATACCAGCACTGTGATGCGATCTGCGAGGGAGAAAATCGCCTCCATGTCGTGCTCAACCAACAGGATTGTCATCTCTTTCTTCAGCTTGTGGATCAACTTGGAGAGTTCGATGCTCCCTCCCGGTCCCATCCCTGCCATCGGTTCGTCAAGCAGCAGTAGTTGCGGCTTGCAGGATAGCGCCATACCGACCTCAAGCTGCTTCTTTTCACCGTGGGAGAGATTGCCGGCAATAGTCTCGGCACGCTCGCTGAGGCCCACTGTTTCAATTGCCGGTCCAAGCTCAGCCAAAAGTTGCGGGTCCTTCAGTCCTCGGCCCCAGAAGCGAAAGCTGTGGCCATGGTGGGCCTGAATCGCAAGTAGCATGTTCTCCTCGACACTCAAGTTGGCGAACACCGAAGTGATCTGGTAGGAACGCGCCAGCCCGAGAGGAGCACGTCGATACAATGGAAGATGGGTAATTTCCTGCCCAGCAAGGAAAATCTGTCCGCTGTCGGGGGTCAAGTCACCGGCAATCTGATTGAGCAGAGTGGTCTTTCCGGCGCCGTTAGGACCGATCAAGGCATGAATCTCGCCAGCATGAATCTCAAGGGAAAGGTCATGACAGGCCTTGACCGCGCCAAAGCTCTTACACAGGCTCTCGATGCGCAGCAACGGTTCAGCCATGGCGCTTCTCCTTGCCAACCAGGATGCCGAAAAGTCCGTGGCGAGCAAACAACACCACCAAGATCATCACCGGGCCGAAGTAGACCATCCAGTGCTCGGTGTAGATCGAGAGCACCTCTTCAAGCAACAGAAAGGCCGCAGCGCCGAGCACCGGCCCATAGAGAGTGCCACTCCCCCCCAACAGCACCATGACCAGGATAATCGCGGAGCGGGTCCAGTGCATCAGCCCCGGGCTGACATACTCGACCTGGTTGGCGATCAGGGCGCCTGCAAGACCAGCCGCAGCACCGGCGATCACGAAACAGAGCAACTTGTAGCGATAGGTTGGAAAACCGAGCGACTGCATGCGTTTTTCATTCTCGCGACAACCTCGGATCACTATACCGAAGCGTGACTCTACAAGCCGGCCGGCCAAGAGCAGGAAAACACTCAGCGAAGCCAAACAGATATAGTAGAATTGCACATCGTCGCCCAAGTCGAGTCCCGGCAGGGTATTGCGCGAAAAGAGGGTGAGACCATCGTCGCCTCCGTAACCTTCAAGGGAGACGAAAAAGAAGAAGAGCATCTGCGCAAAAGCCAGAGTGATCATAATGAAGTGCATGCCGCGGGTGCGCAGGCTCAGCGCTCCTATGATTGCGGCCAGCAAGGCGGAAACCAGTATTGCGACCGGCCAGGCGACCAGACCGCTGTCGCTCCCCGGAATGATCAGCGGCCAGGAGATCAGCGCGGTCTCTTCAAAGTCATGATGGGCAAGAATCCCGACTGCGTAGGCACCCATGCCGAAGAATGCAGCGTGTCCCAGGCTGACCAGGCCTCCATAACCGAGGATTAAATCGAGACTCGCTGCAGCGAGAGCGTAGATCAGGATGCGGGTAAAGAGTGAGACCAGATAAGGCTCACCGGCCAGGGCCGCCAGCATCGGCAGCAGTACCAGCAACAGGGCACTGCTGAAGATACAGAGTTTTTTTCGGTCGAATCGTGACAGCATGCGCATCTATTTATTGTCCAACTCAGGAATGGGCCGGCAGTAGCCCTTTGGGGCGCCAGATTAGGATAATAGCCATTAGAATATAGATCGACATCGAGGCCACTGAAGCAGCAACCCCGTCGGCATGTGCTGACGACAGAAACATACGAAACAGGGCGGGCAGAAACGCACGCCCGAGGGTGTCAACCATGCCGACTAAAAGCGCTCCGATAAATGCACCGCGCACCGAGCCGATGCCACCGATCACGATCACCACGAAGGTCAAGATCAGTATACTCTCTCCCATCCCAGCCTCGACCGCAAGGATCGGACCAGCCATCACTCCAGCCAAACCGGCAAGCAGAGTTCCGAGTCCAAAGACCAAGGTGTATAAAAGCCGGATATTGATGCCCAAAGCACCAGCCATCTCTCTGTTGCTCGCCCCGGCCCGAATTTGCATGCCGATTCGGGTGCGGGTAAACATCAGGTAGAGGAACAGCGCCACCATCAAACCAACGCCGATAACCGCAATACGGTAGCTCGGATAGGGGATGCCGGGAATAAGCTCAACGCTGCCGGACAACCAGGACGGCACGTCCATGAACAACGGCTGGCGTCCCCAGATGATACGGGTCAACTCGTTGAAAAACATAATAAGGCCGAAGGTGGCGAGAACTTGGTCGACGTGCTCCTTTTTGTAGAGTCGCCGCAGCACGACCATCTCGACCAGCATGCCGACCACCGCCGCTGCGGGCAACGCCACGGCCATGCCAAGCAGGAAAGAACCGCTGCGTGCAGTCACCGTTGCCGCGACATAGGCTCCAATCATGTAGAAGGACCCGTGCGCGAGGTTGATCACCTGCATGATTCCAAAAACCAGGGTCAGACCGGCCGACATAAGAAACAGGGTCACACCGAGTTGGAGGCCGTTGAAGAGCTGTTCGATAACCAGGAGCATGAGATCACTCGCCGCGCCCCGTTACGAGGCGAATAAAGGCAGGCACGTTTCTCCGGCTAAGAGAACACTCCTGCTTGTAGAAACGTGCCTATTACTACATTAAAATTGTATCTACCCTGCAACCGCCTACTTCATGCTGCATGCATCAACGTAAGCATTGCCGTGGTTGGTAAAAACCGCTTTGAGTGTCTGGTTGGTGAAGCCCCCCTTGCCATCTTCGACGACTTCGCGGATGTAGAGGTTCTGTACCGGGTGCTGGTTGGAAGTGAAAGCGAACTGGCCGCGCACTGACTCAAAATCAGCCTTGCGAACGGCGGTACGTAGTTGGTCGAACTTATTCACATCTCCACCGACGCTCTTGAGGGCACTGCCGATCAAACGTGCCGCCTCATACCCTTGGCTGGCGTAGAGAGTCGGGGTCCGATCGTAGACAGCGCGGAAAGCCTCAACAAATTGTTTGTTGGCCGGATTGTCGAGGTCGTGGGTCCACTGGGAGCCGTTTTTCACCCCCAGGGCAGCAGCACCAACCGCGCCAAGAAGTCGTTCGTCGAAGGAGAACGCGGGACCGAAGACAGGGGTCGTCTTGTTCAGGCCCGCCTGAGAATACTGCTTGATAAAGTTGATCCCCATGCCGCCGGGAAGGAAAAAGAAGACCGCATCCGGCTTGGCAGCACGCAGTGCAGCGATTTCTGCCGCGTAGTCAGATTGGCCAAGCTTGGTGTAGACTTCGCCAGAGATTTTACCCGTGTAGTAACGTTTGAAACCTGCGAGGTGATCCTTGCCAGCCGGATAGTTGGGTGCCAGCAGATAAACATTTTTGAAGCCAGAATCGTTGACGTACTTGCCAACGACCTCATCGAGGTTGTCGTTCTGATAGGCAACATTGAAGTAGTTTTCATTACAGCCTTTGCCTGCCAGGTCCGAGGGCCCGGCGTTAGGGCTGATGTAGAGAACCTCGCCGCGTACGACCTTCGGAACCACTGCCAGAGCGACATTGGAGAAGATAATACCGGTCATGATCTTAACGTTGTCACGCTTTACGAAGCGATCGGCAATCTGTTTGGCCTTACCCGGGTCACGACCGTCATCCTCGACCAGCAGTTCAACCGGCACCCCACCTAGCATTCCCTCCTCCTGCGCGATAGCCAGTTTGAAACCGTCGCGCACGTCTTCACCAAGGTAGCCAGCCTTGGTCGAAAGCGTGGTAACCATACCAATCTTGACCGGCTCGACTGCCAGCAAAACATTCGGGACAAACATTCCAAAGACAACCAACAATATCAGTAATTTTTTCATTTTTTCCTCCTTATAAAAATTGAATATCGCTCATTCCTCTGCAACAATTTTTGATCTAACTGAACGGCACATATCTTCGCACAAAACATCACCTCAACACCAGCCATCAGTGCTTTTTCTCTATATCAAGTATGGTTCAGAGACGGAGTATCAGCACTTCCGTGCTATTTTTTGATGTCATTCTTGCTTTGGCACATGACCTAAATACTTTTAGATAGTTTTTATATAGTTCTATCATCATGGCAGGCACTAAGCTTCTCATGTTTATGTTCAAGGAAAATGAGAGCTAAATCATCGCATAAGTTACTCTCTATAGAATACAAATGCCCTCGATCTTCAGACCGGGGGCTTTTCGTATAAGTCACGACTTCTAAGAAGAAAACGGGCTTATTATTGATAGATGTGTTCAGAAAGCTCTTTAATACACAAAACTATGGCCACCAGAGTTCGTTCCCGCCCACAATGGCCAATTTTGGAATTCAAAGCCTGCTGACGAAACCTGTGAGACAAAAGGAGTCCCTCCATTTTAACAAATCATTCATAGCTTCAATGAAATAGAAGATTGAAGGCGGTGTTCTTCTCAGACGATTTAGCTAAGGTCGTATCCGTTCGCCTTTGGAGAGATTCATCTACAACTGGCGCATAATCCCAAAACTTGCGTTCAGCTTCACGATCAGCTTCTACTCGGCTGACACCAATATCCTTCAGTAGATAATCATCCATTTTACTCAGTTGCTTTCGTTGCCTGTGTATTTCTCCCCAAAATAAAATTTTGGCCAGCACCTTGTTTGCGTTAGAGAGCAGCATCACGATCAATTCTCCTTGCTGTATTGCGTACATGTCGACACCTTTGACATGAATATAGTATTCTGATCACCCGATTATGCACCCCTGGTGGCACTATTTATTGTTGGTGCTGTTAGTCATTTATCTGCCCTGATACTTCAGAAGTGAAGTCATTCGTCTTATGAATCGAACGAATAGCTCTCGAATCACTCTGCTACGTAACTCGTTCGCTTTAGAAAAAAGTAAGTTAGCGTTATTGCAATATGTCACAATCTCTTCATGAGACCACTGTTCTACGTACATTGAACGTCTCCTCGCGTTAATTTTCTGCGTCCTCTTCCCCATAGAGTAATCTGCTTCGATGATTATTCTCTTCTTCTTTGCAGAAGTGCTCCAGGAAATGTTTGAAGACGACAATGGTGGCAAAATCCTCAACTCCGATGGCAGAGTAGTGCTCTTTGCATAGTTTTCCATGGGCCCCTCACTTGAAAAGTATAGTTTCACTACCAACAAAATGGTTCTCATATATATACGTAGTCGTCTGATTCGACATGTTCGGATGTGGTACTGAGAAACGAGTCGGCCTGTGAATCTTCGATGACTTCGACCAGGTCATGTGCGGAGGAACACGCCGTGCCGCAGTTCTCGCATTCCTGGATTTCTTCATGAAACTGAAACGCATCCAAATCTGTTTCAATACAATGAACGGCTTTACAGGTTGGGCAGATGAAGTCAGAATAAGCGCTGACTTTATTGCTGCTCTTCCCTTTGATGATTTTTAACTCTTTGCCGGAATAGGTCCAAATGCCTCCGCAATCTCCACATTCGAATGCATCTTGGCAGTAACCGTCGGTGTGCATGTCAATTTCAATACGTCCGGTGTTTTTACATAATGGGCACTTCATGATTTTCTCCTTTAATTTTATTGAACTGATTGTGATGATTTTGTTTGTTGTACATGACAAGTAATGTGCTAACTCCTATCGGTTTCTGTAACAGCATTCAGGGCGGCTTCGCACATGGACGTTTCAAGTGTTGCCCCTTTCCCTGTGGCCAAAAACCTTCCTGTTTTGGGGTCGATGATGACATATTCGTAGGAGCCGTCTTGGGCTTTACCGCCATACCGTGAAGGGTATCCGAGCCGAGACAAGGTGCCCCATGCGACAGATATGTCTATCTCGGTGTCAGCATCGTCGGTGAGCAGTAGACCAGCTTTTTTAAGTCGCGATTTCATAGGCCCTCTCTAAACTTTTTAATTGGACTTTTTGTCGTCCGTCTTTATGCAGCATGCAGAATGAAGTAAGAGGAGATTCTGTATTGCGGCAAACAACAACTAAAAGAGGTATTTATTCACATAGTTGATATAATTATTACCAAAACTCCAACAAAGTCAAGCCTGACAATTAAAATATGTCATATTTTACAGATACTTATGATCTGTTTTGTTTTATACGGTATACAGTTGGTATGTTTTGCTGTTGTGGAGGTGTCAGGAAGAAATAATTAAGAGTTGAGTAGGTGCTTGTAACTGTTAAGGATTTTTAATTGAGAACGGGGTTACACAAATACAGTATTTATTACCAAATAGACTTTGTGTAGTTTGTCGTGCCTCGGCTTAATTTGTGGCTTTTTGATGATTTCCGTGCACGATACGCTTTGCAAGGCTTGATCCTGAGGATGCCTCGAGCGTGGCCCGTCCCCTCTATCAGCATAGTTGTCGCCAATCTGAACCATTCCAAACAATGTAGGACGGCAAGCAAGAAACCCTCCTCTTTGACCTCAACGAATGAACGGGTATAATTGCCAGTATCTTATTTATGGTGGTATCTGAGAATTGCAGGGGGAAGATGAGATATGAACACAAGCCATCCTCTGATCCGTTGGATGGCCTTTTATGTTTATGGTACTTAATGAGGATCTCGGGAGCTATGAGACGACTCAGAAAACGATGAGAAAGAAAATCCTATTAGTTGATGATAGCCCCTTTTTCCTCAAGGCCCTCAGTGATGCTTTGTCTGTGGATTTTCATGTCGAAACCGCTAGCTCGGGAGAAAAGGCAATCAACCTTCTTGAAGAGATCGATAGCGCAAAGCCTGGAGATATTGGGCCCTTTGATCTGGTTATAACTGACTTAGAGATGACGGGGTTAAGTGGATATGATGTTTCTCAATTTATTAGAAACAAAAACAGGAGAAATAAGTTTATACCAGTCATCATTCTCACCGGAAAGGACATTACGCAAGAGGAAGCCCGAGGGCATGGTTGCGCAGCATATATTCCGAAGACCAACCTGGGGAAGGTTGTTTCTATGACTCGGATTCTTTTGTTAAGGTGATTTCTAATAGCTTGGGACATCTCGTCACAAAGTGAGTCGCAAAGGCCGCAAATGAAATGCCCAGAATGCGATAAAATCATCAGGATCGGCCTTTATCTTTTCTTATATGTCACGACTTGTGAGAGGAAAAACAGGCTTCCTGTTGAGAGACATTTAAGAGGCGCTTTAAGCCAACAAAAAAGGCCACCTGGAAACGGGTGGCCTTTTTTGTAATCCAGGCAATATGAGACGTTGATATTTTGACAAAAGGTTGAGATTTGTCATCATAACATTATGACATGGCGTTCGATCTGAAACGGGATGAACGACTAACTCAAAAACCACCGGTTTAATTTTCGGGAAAGGACTGTATCATGAAAATCACTTTCCATGGCGCCGCCCGTACTGTTACCGGATCCCAACACCTGATTGAAGTGAACGGCAAAACCATCATGTTGGACTGTGGTCTGTTCCAAGGCAAAAGAAAGGAAGCCTTCGAGCGTAACCGCAACGAATTGTGCTCGGGCGAGAGCATCGATTGCCTGGTACTTTCCCATGCCCACATTGATCACTCAGGGCGCATCCCGCGGCTGGTCAAGGATGGTTTCAGTGGTGACATTTTCTGCACCTCGGCCACCCGCGACCTGTGTGCCGTTATGCTCATGGACAGCGCCTTTATTCAGGAAAATGACGTGGAATTCGTCAATCGCCGGAGGAAGAAGAAAGGTCAGCGCCTTTTTGAACCTCTCTATAGAAAGGCTGATGTGGGTAAGGCAATGGAGCAATTCGTCGGTTTAAGCTACAACCGTCGCCACCAGCTCTTTCCCGGCATCCACCTCACCTTGATCGATGCCGGCCACATGCTAGGCAGCGCCCATGTCATCCTTGACATCGACGATCAGGTGACCGGCCAGAACCGCCGTCTGGTCTTCAGCGGAGATATCGGCCGGCCGGACATCCCCATCATCCGTGACCCCGTGCCAATAAGCGACGGTTGCGATATCCTGATCATGGAGAGTACCTACGGCAACAGGTACCATCCGGCTTATCCAGATTCAGAGAAGGAGTTGGAACGCATTGTCAACGAAACCGCCAGTCGCGGTGGATTACTGCTGATCCCGGCCTTTGCCGTTGGTCGGACCCAGCAGCTCGTTTATGCTTTCCACCGCTTGCACACCGATGGATCCATCCCCGATCTCCCAATCTTCGTTGACAGCCCGCTGGCCACCCGCACCACCGAGATCTTCCGACTGCATCCGGAGGTTTATGATGCCGAAATCCGCGAGTTCCTGCTGACAGACGATGATAACAACCCCTTTGGTTTCGGTCGTCTCCAGTACACCCAGACCGTGGAGCAATCGAAAGCGCTCAACAGCTTAAAATTCCCGGCGATCATCATCAGTTGCAGCGGCATGCTTGAGGGCGGCCGTATCCTCCATCACCTGCGAAACCGCATCGGAGATCCGCGCAACACAATTCTCTTCACCAGTTGGCAGGCACCCAACACCTTGGGCCGCCATATAGTGGAGAAGGAGAAGACCGTTCGCATCTACGGTGAAGAATATAATGTGCGTGCCAAACTAGAGATTCTGACCGGCTTTTCCGGACACGCCGACCGGGATGGTCTGATCGA